>JAUZQJ010000042.1 GCA_030951045.1 Mariprofundus sp. | reverse complement strand
ACTGCAAAAGGCTCCATGGGCGCAATGTTTGATCAACTGATGCAGGAGGCTCCTTTTAGCGGTAGCGATGAGTCGATTGGCCATGCCTTTGATGCGATTGCGCAAAACTCTCCTATACCCGGTGCTTATCTGATTATTGGTGATGAACCACCTACCGATACGGTGCATTATCATACCATTCCAGCACCTGTATTTACCTTACCATTGGGGAGCAGTGATTCGAGCACCAAAGTCGCATATCAGAAAATTGCTGACACATCCGGTGGCCGCATGCTGGAGCTAAGGTTCCGATAACAGGAGATGGCATAGGGCTGAACGCAAACCCCCTGTGCTGATATACGCATGAATCATACGATCACCTTGCTTTTAGATAACAGCCGAGCTTCTTAAAGTGTGCTATGCCATTCACTATTGGCAATCATCACCGGAAACGATTCACCTAGACGTATTCGTTCAAACACATCGCGCTTCCCCTCACCTGTCACCATGATAATGCGTTCGTGTGCAGCATGAAGTGTACTGTAACCCAGTGATACACGTTCAGGTGGTGGCTTTGGTGCATTGAATACAGGTACAACCGGACGATCATCAGCCAGCGCGGGATTATTAGGAAACAGGCTGCAGGTATGTCCATCCTCGCCCATGCCACATAATACCAGGTCAAGGCAGGGGATCGTTGCCAACTCTTCAGTATACATGGAGGCGGCTTGATCAGGTCCAAGCTCAGCAGCCATGCGATGTATGTGATGAGATGGGATGTTTACATAGTTTAATAGCGCTTGATCAGCCATCAGATCGTTGCGTTCAGAATCACCGACAGGTAGGCAGCGCTCATCACCAAACCAGATATGCAATTTGTTCCAGTCGATATCAGCGTCACGCAGCAACGCATAACAGCAACGTGGCGTAGTTCCACCGGCCAGAGCCAGATGAAATGCACCGCGAGCAGCAATGGCCGATGATGCAGCCTCTATGATGCGACGTGCCACAGCATGCGCTACAGCATCGTTGTTTTCATGATGAATGAGATTTTCAAGCATGCTTTGCACTCAAATTACGCCAATCGCCTTCACAATCATGCATAAGCTCCTGCATCCCATCGATGTCCATAGTACCTGCTGTATATGTTGAAATGGATGCGTGTTCAGAAGCCCAGGCTTTCATAATCGGCTCAACAATGCGCCAAGACTCTTCCACTTCGTCAGCACGTGAGAACAGGCCCGCTTCACCAAGTAGTACATCATGAAATAGTGTTTCATAGGCTTCCGGCATACCTGAACCATCCATGCCATAACTTGCATCGAGTTGAACAGCACGTAAGTCGGTTGAGAGGCCTGGTTGTTTGGCTGTCATGCTAAGTAGCATACCTTCATCAGGTTGCAGACGGAAAATCAGTTCGTTATTGAGTACATTGCCATCATGCAGGTCAAACAGGGTTTGTGGTGGTGCTTTGAAGCGAATACATATTTCTGACACGCGGTCAGGCAATGCTTTGCCGGTACGCAATAAAAAAGGAACACCCTGCCAGCGCCAGTTATCAACATGGAATTTTACTGCTGCAAATGTTTCAGTATTGGAGTTGGCAGCAACACCTGCTTCATCACGATAGGCTGGAATATCCACACCATCGGCATTGCCTGCATCATATTGAGCACGCACCGCAATGTTATTGACCTGATCGACAGATATACGCCGGATAGCGCGTAATACTTTCATTTTCTCATCACGCACATCATCGGCATCCAGTGTAAGTGGTGCTTCCATGGCCACCAAGGTTAAGACCTGTAAGAGATGACTTTGAATCATGTCTTTCAGGGCGCCTGATGTTTCATAATAACCGGCGCGATAACCGATCCCCAGTGTTTCAGATACGGAGATTTGTACATGATCAATAAAATTGCGGTTCCATAAGGGTTCCAACACCGAATTGGCAAAGCGGAATACCATTAGATTTTGTACCGACTCTTTGCCTAGATAATGATCAATGCGATAAATCTGCGATTCATCAAAATAGTGTTGCAGGCTTTGATTCAGGTCTTGAGCGCTTTGCAAATCCATGCCAAATGGTTTTTCAACCACGATGCGGCGAAAACCATCAGTTTCATCGGCTAAGCCGGCAGCTTTGAGGTTTTTAGCCACACATTCATACCAGGATGGAGGAATCGCCAGATAGAACAGAGCATTCTTTTTGCCGCCTTGTTCGTGCAGCACTGCGGCCAGACGTTGGTACATTTCCGGATCAGCCAGGTCACCATTAACCAGATCAAGCTTGTGTGAAATACGTTGCCATGAACGTGGATTCAAAATCGCATCAGGGAAATACTGTAACAACTGGTCATGCACATAATTGATCCAGTGCGATTTGGTCCAGTTGTTGCGTAAAGCACCGATGATACGCGAATGCGGACCAAGCAAATTCCAGCGATGCATATGCGCCAGTGCAGGAAGCAACTTACGTTTACTCAGGTCACCGGATGCACCAAATATAACGATATTGGCAGGTTCGGCCTGCTCACTCCCTATAATGGAAGCAAATTTATCATCGCGCGCCATTAAGCGTCCGATTTATCTGCAGCTTTAATGGCGTGACCTCCAAAACCGGCGCGTTGAGCATTCACAACTTTACCAGCAAACGCATCTTTTTGACGGCTACGGAAACGCATTTGCAAAGCCAGTGTCATCACAGGCGTTGGAATGCCCAGATCAATGGCTTCATTGGCTGTCCAGCGCCCTTCACCGGAATCATCCATCCAGTCAGATAGGGAGGAGAGGTCACCATCCTGTTCAAGCGCATCACCGGTAAGGTCAAGTAACCATGAGCTCACCACTGAACCATGTTGCCAGACACGTGAAATCTGATGCATATCGAGGTCAAACTCTTCTTTGGCTTTCATTAATTCAAAGCCTTCGGCAAATGCCTGCATCATGCCGTATTCCATGCCGTTATGAACCATCTTCACAAAATGTCCGGAACCGATTGGCCCCATGTGGCCCCAGCCCTTACCGTCATTAGAAGCAAGTGTAGTCAACGCAGGTGCAATCAAATCAATAGCGGCTTGTTCGCCGCCAATCATCAGCGAATAACCGTTTTGCAGGCCCCATACACCGCCGGAGGTACCACAGTCGGCAAATAAGATACCTTTTTCAGCCAGCTCAGCACCACGGCGCTGTCCTTCTTTGTAGTTGGAGTTCCCACCATCAATAATCAGATCACCTGGTTCAAGACCTGCTTTCAATAGGTTTTCAATGCTCGCATCCACAAATTGATGTGGAACCATCACCCAGAGTACACGCGGGGAAGGGAGTTGTGCGATCACATCCTCTAAACTCTGCGCTGCACTGACAGCATCAAATTCCTGAGCCAATGCTAAACCGGGTGCCGTATCGACATCATAAGCGACCACTTCATGTTCGCCCTGCATCAACCGTTTTACCATATTGCCGCCCATGCGACCTAAACCAATCATTGCCAACTTCATTGCTGACTCCTTTTATCACTACAATCATTCTTAAAAGCTCACCATAGTAAGCGGGCGACATCTTACTCTCTCTGGCCGTGAGAAACATCGTTAATCATCGCAGGGTAAATAATTACTATGCTATTACTGCTACCAGTGTGGGCTAATGGTGGAGAGAGACGCTTTCAGGGGATGTTCAGGTTTGAAAATATTGATGCAGCGGTGCGAGCTGTTTCTCATAATGTTGCCAATGTGCCACGGATTTTTGATGTATGGGTTCTCGTACCTGAAGCACGCTTGCCGTGGATACTGGTCCTGTTCCTTGATGCGAATTCAGGCACGCATCAGACCATTCAAGGTTGCAGTCTTGCAATAATTTTCGCAGCACGGGCTCAGGCGTGCTTACAAGCTCTTCATACCCGACTTCAAGCATAAAACCTGCGGGCAGCACTGAACGCCAGTGTTGCATGATGCGTTGATAGCGTGCGTATTGGCGTCCCAACTCATCAAGATCAAATGAGTAGTACACAGAAGAACTGAAATTTTCCCTGAACATGGAAAGGCAGGTCGCCATTGGTTCGCGTCGAATATGGATGATGCGTGCATGGGGTAGGGCTTTGGCAATGACTCCGGCATAGAGGTAGTTGATCAATCCCTTATCAATGACGCGGCCAGCAGCGCTATATTCATCTGTTAATCTGCGCTCATATTCATGGCCGATAGCCAGTAATTCACTATTATTTAACGTACTAAGCAGCTCCATCAGTGTGTTATTGCGCAGTTTATGATGGCGGCCAATCATTGATTGGGGGATAGCATCAGTCTCTCCGACTGTTTGAAGTGCCGGATGACGAGATAGTGCTTGCTCAAGAAGGGTAGAGCCGCATCTAGGCATGCCAATAATAAATATGGGGTTAGCCTGACTGGCTTGCCGGGGTATGGCGTCAGCGAAACGTTCTTTGGGAAAGGGGACGCTGGCAGCAATATGGAGAGACTCCTGTTCATTTTCATCGTAATTTATAAAATGCCTTCGCCGCTGTTGGTTAGCTTTTCTCCAATAGTCAAAGGCTTGTTCATATTGGCCTGTTTTATCAGCAATATGTCCGAGTATAAATGCGGAGGATATACGCTCATAGCTTCCCGGTTGAGATTGCGCGTAAATGCTTTTTAGTTTTGTGAAATGTGTATTTTCCTTATCTGTTGGGAAGTTTGAAAATAGTAGAAGAAGCGAATCAATATTATTCGGATTTAAGGCCAGTGCTTCATTCAAGCGTTTCATGGCTTCCTCTTTGTTGCCATGCTGAGATAAATTTATAGCCATATTGTAGAGAATTTCATCATTTTTCGGGGCTAGAGTATGTGCCTTCTCCATCAATGCCATGGAGGTTTCAGTGTTAATTAGATAGTTGTGAATATGGGCTAATTTTTGGATGATATCCACATCACGTGGGAAAAGTTGTGATGCTTTTTCATACATTTCAAGAGCGTGCCGAAGCTCTCCCATAAGCTCCAAGGCGGTAGCATAGCCAAATAGTGCTTCGTATGAGCGGGGGGATTGAGCCAATACTTGTTTATATAGTATGGCAGCATCCTCTTCCTGATTTCCCAGTAGCATACTGCCGGCCAGATTGGTCTTAAATTCAAGTCGTTTAGGGGCAGCCTGGCTGGCACGGGTAAGCCAATCAATAGCCAAGGGAAAATCTGACTTTCTGATGGCGATCAGACCACGGACATACATGGTATCAGGAAAATTTTTATATTCGTCATCGGCCCGAGAGCATAAGCTCTGTGCCGTTTCCAACTGACCTTGAGCGATTGCATTCATGGCTTGAGCAGAGAGATCGGCCAGTCGGCGCTTTTTGTTATTGGATATTTTTTTGATCGCCATAGTTCACCTCGGATGAAAATTTTTTATACCCGACATTGACTAAGAGCCGCATAGCAAGGAACCCCGCAGGCATGGTAGTTTAGAGCTTATCTAGAGTTCAAACCAAACACACCAACGGGGTGAAGCGATCATGGATCAAACCATCATG
>JAUZQJ010000041.1 GCA_030951045.1 Mariprofundus sp. | reverse complement strand
TGTTATATTAACTATACCACATAAGCTTGGTAAGTCAATTCATGAATTACTATATCATGACAGAACATACAGATGAGAAAATGGAACAAGATCGCGACGAAACAGGCAAACAAAAAAAATGCTGCAAAGGCCATCATAAATGCCACCGATTTGGCAGAGTCATATTTGGCGTACTAGCTATTGTCGGCATTGTTGCTGTGGCAGGTGCTGCCTTCGGCCCGTCGTGCGGTTATGCCGGCTGGCATCATGGCGGCCACCACTGGAGTGCCGCTGACTCTGCTAAACAGATGGACAGAATGACAGACAGACTTATTGATTACACCGATGCCACGCCTGCCCAAGAGCAGCAGATCAAAGCGATCACCAACAGTTATCTGCCACAAATTCAGGCAATGAAGGGAGAACACCGGAGCAGCCGCAACGCATTCACCAAGATATTGACCATGGAACATATCGACAGGACTGCATTGGAAAGTGTGCGTCAGAATGCACTCTCTTTAGTAAATACAAATAGTGAAGTGGTCGTGCAGATGCTGGCTGATATTGCTGATGTATTAACACATGATCAGCGGCTGAAGTTGGCTGATGAATTCGCCGAATTCCATCATTAAATCAAACCCCATAGTCATGCTGCCGGTTCAAACATATACTGGCAGCATGACCACAGGTGATCCATGCCAAAAATTCTGATTATTGAAGATGATCCGAAAAAACCACGCCGCATTCTTACCATTCGCGGTACAGGTTATGTCTTCGCCCGGCAGCAGGACTAGGAGCAGAATACATGCGCCATAAACTCTACCTGCAAATCTATTTCGCCTTTCTCGGTGGTCTGCTGCTATTTGCCCTACTTGCCGGCATCACCTGGAAAGTGATGGGAGACAGCGATGAAAACAGGCACTTCGAATCAGGTCTGAGCCTGTTATTAACAGAAGCACTACCTGAACATGCGGCCATCGAAAAATCGAAGCAGACCATGCTCAAACTAGCTGCTGAGTTTAACGTTAAACTCAGCCTCTACAGTCGTGATAACAGACATCTTATTTCAACATCATCCAGGCTCCCACTACCTAAGGAGCAGGTTAAAAGCGGTTGGAATCACAGCCGTGAAGGCGGCCAGTTTGTATTACGTCTGAGTGACGGACGCTGGCTGGTCGCTTCCCATAGGGACACACGCTTTCCCGGTGCCATTGTGGTGATCCTACTGCTCCTTGGCGTGCTCGGACTTGCCGCCTATCCGCTCTCCAAACGGCTGACTTGCCGCCTAGAGCATTTGCAAAAACAGGTCGATGCATTCGGCCAGGGTGATCTGAAAGCACGCGCTCAGATCAAAGGAAAAGATGAAATAGCCGCACTTGCCAAACGTTTTAATCACACAGCAGATCGCATCGAAAAACTAATCGAAGCCCAGAAACATATGTTAAGCGGTGCCTCTCACGAACTCAGGTCGCCCCTAACCCGCATGCGCATGACCATTGAATTGATGCAAGAAGCATCCATCAGCGAAACCAAACAGAAGCTTGAAGCAGATATTCTTGAACTCGACAATCTTGTCGATGAACTCCTACTGAGCAGTAAACTCGATGCCGGTAGTGCCGTTAAACCCTTTGAACAGATTGATCTTTTGGCACTGGCTGCAGAAGTTGCGTCCCACTTTCAAGCTGACGTTTCAGGCAAGCCCATCATCATCGCTGGCGACGAACAGATGCTGCGCCGCCTGCTGCGGAATTTATTGGAAAATGCTGCGCGTTATGCTGTTAAAGCCCCTGTCTCAATTGCAGTAAGCGGCAGCACCGATTGCGCCCTGATCCGCGTCTGTGATGATGGCCCAGGCATTCCAGCCTCTGAACAAGAACAGATTTTCGAACCCTTCTATCAAGCCCGTACCGGCAACCAATCACACGGCAGTATCGGCCTGGGGTTAGCCTTAGTACGCAAGATCGCCCATCAACATCACGGTGACGTGCGTTATATTTCAGAAAACACACATGGTGCCTGTTTTGAAGTCAGCATTAAACCAGAATAGATATCAAAAAAATCACAGTAGAATCCGTCAACGAGTTAGGATTCTTAATCATTTCAAGATTCAAACCACCGCATACAAAGCAAATTAAAGGGAAACATCCGTTTATCTCACAATCCGAAGAATTCATCGTCCTATGCTTTACTAAGCTTACTATACCAAGTCGCTCTAGCCTTACCATGACGTTCAATAAGACCAAGCTTTACAAGTTCAGCCATTCTATTTTTCACCGTAGGTTTGGATACATTAGTAATGAATTTATAAGCTTCAGATATAGTAATCCTTCCATGCGTATCAAGGTATTGCATGATAATAACACACTCTTGAGAAAGGTGACTGTATTGTTCCAGGCTGTCTGTCTTAGCTTTTAAATGATCTTTTTGCCGTTTAAGTGAGCGCAAAAAGAAACCCAACCATGGTAACCAGTCAGTTTCCCCTTTAAGCGTTTTCTGTGTTCTCTGTAAGGCTAAGTAATAAGCATCCTTGTTTTTCTCAACAATACTTTCTAGTGAACTGTAAGGAATATATGCATACCCTGCCTTGAGCATGAGTAGAGAAATCAAAACACGGGAAAGTCTACCGTTCCCATCCTGAAACGGATGGATGGCTAAAAAGACCACGTTAAACAGAGCTATCACAATGAGTGGGTGATAGCTTTTATCTTCTAAAGATTCCCTCGCCCAGTACACCAACTCCTGCATCTGTTTTGGTGTATCAAAAGCTGAAGTGGTTTCAAAAACTACGCCCAGACTATTACCGGCCCCATCAAAAGCCTCAACACTATTAGAATGTTTTTTGTATTCGCCTCGATGACGTGCATCTTTGCTTGAATGCCTAAGCAGACTGATATGCAACTGTTTGATGTAATTTTCAGTAATAGCAATGTGTTCAAAGTTTTCAAACACTGTTTCCATTACTTCAGCATAACCAACGACTTCCTGTTCACCCCTATGGGCAAAAGAGCCTTGGCCTACTTCCCCTAATAAAGATTCAATCTCATCATCCGTAAGTTTTGAGCCTTCAATGCGGGTAGAAGATCCAATGCTTTCAATAGTAGCTACATGACGAAGTTTTGTTAGATAGTCAGGATTAAGGTTATTTTGCACCTTCCATCCACCATTAAACTCATCAATCTCTGAGATGGTTCTCAACAGTTCAGGGGTGATTATCAGATTCGTTAAATTCATATTCATAGCGGTTATTGGTAATCCTTTTATCCGATATTATCCGATTCTATCCAATAATCAAATTTATTATCCAATAATGATAACCTCACCCATAGAGCATTAGCAGGGATAATCAATCAACCATAAGGTCAATTATACTGTAGCTTTAAAGGGAAACGTCCCGTTTGCCTTAGCTCCGGCACATTAAGTGGTTCATTTCTAACTATGGAATGAACAGATAAATGTCGGGTTTTGTCGATAGTGTTTTATCAACAATGTCGTTAGCACTATTTCCTTATGCATCGATATGGATTCCAAACAGCCGCAACGTGTCTTCATTTACCCTTGTATTTATTCTGTGGCAAAAAGATACACATTAGCAAAAAGTGATATGTGTCACATCTGCAATCCGCCACATTTCTAAAGTTCGTTCCACAAGGAGTGACTTTGACATGGAATTTATTCAAGCATTTATTATTACTTTATTAGTTGTCGGATACATTAACGTACGTCGCGCATACCATTAATTCATAGCGTCATCATCGGTAGATTCAAACTCTATTGATTCAAGACGAGGATCATTGTGTAGGACTATCTTCATACTGCTTAGCAATCGCACAAAACGCTTCTTCAGCGGCGATAAAGGCATCGACAATATCCGGATCAAAATGGGTGCCCCGGCCTTCCAGAATAACAGCCTTCGCTTTCTCATGTGAAAAGCCAGGTTTATAAACGCGCTTTGAGATCAAGGCATCATAGACATCGGCAACTGCCATCAGGCGACCGGAGCAAGGAATAGCATCACCACTTAAGCCTGCCGGATAGCCACTACCATCCCATTTCTCATGGTGGGTCAGGGATATCTCTCTGGCAAAGGTTAAAAACGAATTCGTACCCAGATCCTCCTCTGCGATAGAGAGTGCATCGGCACCGATCTGAGGATGGGTCTTCATAATCTCAAACTCCTCTTTGGTGAGTTTACCGTTTTTTAGCAATATGGCATCTGGAATACCCACTTTCCCCACATCATGCAGCGGTGCAGATTTGTATAAGAGATCAATCGTTTCATCATCCAGATAATCTGCAAATTTCTGTTGATTTTTCAGTTCAATAGCCAGTGCGCGCACATAACGCTGGGTGCGTAGAATATGTGCACCTGTTTCGTTATCACGTGCTTCAGCCAGTGTTGTTAGAGCCAGAATACTAACATCACGGGTGCAGCGTAACTCCTCGGTTCTGTCCCGAATCATTTTGACTACATAATTGGTATGTTTGGCCATCACACCGAATTCATCGGCCGAACTGATCGCTATACTGCCTGAATAGTCACCCATGCTTGCCTGCGTTAACAGTCTGTTTTGTGCATCAAATGCAGCATGAATATTGCGTGAGTAGGAGAAAACGACATTCAATGTATGCGGCAAAATCACGGCCAGCACAAACAGAAATTCTTTAAGAATATCAATACGCCCTTCAACCAGGGTAATGCTATCGCCAACCTTGACCAGCCAATCCAGATCTTTGATGACCAGTAACATAAACACACCAATGACCAGTAACAGGCTCGCACTGGCAAAGATCGCCATTTTTGAGGTGAGCGGAAAATAGTTCAGGAAAGGGTCAATCACAATGTCCTGTTCAATCACCTGTTTAGCCACAATGCGTTCCGCCTCAAGTGCCAGATCAACTGCTGCAAAAAAACCGAGACCGGTGATGCCAACTATCATCTTCAGTCCGCTGCCCAGTGGAAAATCAAACATCATGCTGTTAAACACTGTTAGTAGCATACCTGTCGCCACAAAAAGTGTCATCTCCAAATTAAAAGAAGATTTGACCTGATCTTCCAGTGCCTTGCTACTGAGCCAGCGATTCCACAACAGGGCTCCAAGAGCATACTGGATCAGAAACAACATGATGATCGGTGCCACCACCCAGAATACCGATAAACCTTCGATAAAGGGACATACCTGCACTCCGTAAATCGGAACAATCATCATTGAAGCGGCGTAATGAATGACTCTGCGCATTAGTTCTCCTTCATTAAGAGGTAATCGCTGGAGATTGGATTATATTACAACAGCAAATCTTCGACCAGATAAACAAATGCAAACACTAGGGCAATCGCATTAAACATCCCCTCTTGCTCTTTGGTAAAACTGTTTCTTTTTATCATTGTGCGAATTTCTCAGCGTACTGACCTTAATGGCTACCGCTTACACACTTATGAAGGTGGCCTGAGAAATTACCCGGCGTCGGGCTTGCGCAGCAGTTCAACCGATGGGTTGGCACTGTCAGGATGGGCTACATAACCAAGTGAGAGTAGTAGTTCCTTGAGTTGCTCCTGCTGCACCGGGCTTCCCGGGCAGTCACGATGCGTCAGTTTGCCATCTGGCAGGGCATCAAAGCTCACCTCGCCTTCATGAGGATCGAGCCATACAGAACGAATGTCATCATATTGGAATCGAAGTGCAGGTGATATTAGGCGGTGGATTCGGACTTTATCTTCGGAAAACTCGATGGATGTAGCTTCATTCCTTAAATTATAGACATGCATCAAACCTACTCCGATCAAAGCTATTGAAACCATCCCCCAGTATTCGGCGCTGGCCAACGTTTCCAGTGCCGGTTCTTTCAATACCGATATGCCATAGATCACAACGCCAAAGAAGATGAAAAGCACCAACAAATTGATTCCGGTTGAAATACGATATTTGAAGATGACACCTTGGTTCATTGTTATTCTCCCTGCGGTAGTGCGATAACATATAATTTATAAATGAAAACGAGTACACCGACCATCTTATATTGGCGGATGCCGTGGGTCGAGAAGGCGTTAGCTGCTAGGCGAGCGACCGCAGGACTAGCCATAGCTCATTCAAGGGAGTTCAACAACGCAGATGGCGCTTTCTCGACCCGCCCGAAGGGAGCCCGCCTAATGCACCATAGCTGTATTACACTGATCTCTGTTCATCCAGCAAGCACCCCGGCGCCCTTTTCTCTCTTACGCGCAATCCCTGCCTCTTAACTGCAACAATCTCGCGTGCAAACCTAACCCCGGCATGATATCAATTCACCAATGAAAACAATGCATTGAACCATATTGCAACACTATTTCCCTATCCATCGATATGGCTATAAACAACCACGCATCATCTTCCTTTATGTTTATCATGTGACGACAAAACACATATTAGCTAAACGTGATATATGTCACATCTGCCCACCGCTACATTTCTAAAGTTCGCGCCACAAGGAGTGATATTGACATGGAGTTAATTCAATTGGTTGTAATGACATTTTTAATCGTCGGTATTGTAGATATGTGCCGCTCATACCGTTTATTAGAGAAATCAGCATTTGTGAATGGCCAGATTCCATCACAGCAGCATATTGCTCAATCCGCCGAAAAAGAACTGAATGTAAAAACTGTATTGGTTCAGGCTAAGCGCCCGCGCCTCGCATCGTTCCGTTTTGCATCCAGGTTAGCAGCATCGCATTTTTCACACATCTCCGGCAATTCAAAAATTCTATACCCACCGACGCATGCAACAAACTCATCAGGCCGACACAATAGACCTGTTACCTACGCCTGAAACAGCCATGGCGTGATGCATTCTAGTTTAAAGTTAAACAGGAAACGTTTCTTCCACGCTTTATTACTTTTGCGCAACACTACCTAAAGGCAGATCAATGCCCGTGTAACATCGCTTGTTTAAGGTCATTATCAGCTGGTTTCTTGCCCAACCAGACAGCCAATAAAGCCTGCTGAAAATCATATCCGGAAATACGCCCTGCATCCCTACCCCTGAGCATCACCTGGGTTGATCCATCACGCAAAAAATCAAATATGAAGTGATCGCCTGCATGCGCATCAACAAACATGGCATTAAACTGATGCAAGCGCTCCTCAAGTGTGGAAAATGTTTCAGTCGATTGATTCTTTTTAAATCCTGCTGTCCAGCCACCCGTTAATTTCTCTTGATCCACTTCATCATAGAGAATATCCATTGTCACCCGTTTGGGCAGTGCGCCAGCGGTAGCCTCCTGTGCAGAGGTGGCAGATGAACGCAAATAGAGTGCACCGATATAGATATCAAAAAAAAATTTAGACCGGATTCCGGCCCCGTTGAGTTGCAGTTGTTCACCCGCAACCGTCGCACGATCCGGTACACTGACTCCTTCCAGTTCCACAGCCCAAGCAGGCGAACTCATCATCAACAATGCAAACAATAGTATTCGTTTCATCACCTTTCCCTCCGGATATTGATCGGGTGCTATTTAGCAATCATGGAAGAAATTTGATTTATATCAAGATAAGTCATCTGCAATCATTGCCATCATGCAACGTTAATCTCAACCACGGCGAGCAGCGGGCAGTAAAATATTTCAGCATCGCCGTCATCCTGTTCGTAGCCCATTTTCTGTGATGGCCGCCCGGATCAACGCTCACGTTCAAAGTAAGGGATCAGTATTCGCTAATCCCAAGGATGAGACATATAGCATCAATGATGCTTCATTTGAGAAACAGCTTGCCTATGAAAAAATCAAACTGCTTTTTGATAATGCGGGACTAATATGCATTGGCACCGCGATTACATTTCTGGCGATGGCGGCTCTGTTTTGGCACAGCGGAGCGCATTTGTCTCTGCTGCTTTGGCTGGCCTGTATGGCGACTATCCTGTTGGC
>JAUZQJ010000040.1 GCA_030951045.1 Mariprofundus sp. | reverse complement strand
CACATGGATATTCACAAAAAGAAAATGAAAGCGAGCGAAAGAGAGCTTGCTGAGTGGCTCATTGATCAATATATAGCATGGAGAATGGGAGTACTGGAAGAACAGAAGGTTAACCATCTTGATGCTGGTATTCCTGATTGGAAAAACATTGCGGCTCGCCAGATTGTTTCGGGGCAAATAAATCGGATTATACATGAAAATTATCATGAATCGATTAAGAAAGACGTGCCAGTATCTTGGGATAATGTTGTCTTAACTGTCCTTGATCATCTCAAAAGTGATATACGTAAATATGGTCACGGGGGTGTTACGCAATGACATCCAAACACATTTCTAATTATTTAGAGCTTCAGGTTATGGATATACAAAAGCTAAAGACCCTTCATGTAGATGTACAAGATATTGCTAAAATGGCATGCATCGCATGGAAGCTTGCTCCTTCTAAATTTTATGCCCTCAATGAGATGCGGATTTTGGATATCACTATGCATAGTCCAATATTATGCGTTGAGGTGAAATCAAAGTTGTATGTGATTGGCGGGTTTCGCACATGGAATATCGTCATGGTATATTACCAAAATAACAATAAGCCGTCCCATGTACCAGTGCTAATCATCAAGCGACAAATGAATAAAAAAAAGCGAAAAGAGATTGCTAAGTCATCCTTGCTTCTTTCTTTAATATCGCAATCACTTGGTATGCATGCAAGTAACCATATTGGGGACATTTGGATATCAAAAGAAATATTAGCGTCGGACTTATATGAACATTTCTTCGAACACCGCGCATCAACCAAATCCCGACTTCCAAGAGCATTTGATCAAAGCTATGAAGCATTCTATCCCAAGGAGAAAACCCAATGAGAAAAACCGGAATTGTGCCTTGGCCTAACCCAATCACAGAACAACTGGTAGACGATAAGTTGGGGAGGGGTCTTGGAAATAATGATACCAAATTACTTTCTGAGATAGCTCATGCCATAGATGCCCCAACTTCCCTGCATGGCTTCATTACTGCGCTAGAAAACTTCAGAAGTGTTATTCCTTCCATTATTGATTATCTAGAACCAAATGAGACTCCTATTTGGTCAGAGCGGATCAGGACAATTGATACGTTTCTAAAACAAATAAATTTTGAAGAAATAGATGATGACTTATTGTCAAACAACCACATTCATTTTTGTGCTAGCAACCCGTTGTATGCACTCTTCCTAAGAATGAAGTCATTCAATCTTCGGCAAGGTTTATCTGAGCAATTTGCAGCTCAATTTTATTTGAATTACATAGAATTATGGGCACAAGCCAGTGAGAGCATTAGGCAGCGTGCCGGATTAGCAATGCGTTCTACATCTGAAGGACGAGGATTTGATACCATTGCATTTGATGAATTCCAGCAGATGTTAGATCCATCTGAAGGGGATGTTCTAATCGAATCATTAGAGAGCTTTGAGGATCAATATGCGTCAACATCATTGATCGCAAACAAAGGTGTAATTCAGCCTGCAGCAAAACAGTATCTCAGGGCACTCATGCTCTTGTTTGCAGGGAAACTTGGAAAGAAGAAAGGCGGCGGTGGTACTAGAAAAGGCGGCGGCGCTCGATTAGCTGATCTGCCAAACAATCAAAATATACCAACATGTCTGGCTAACACCTCAGATGAAGAAGATGAGGATGAAACAGGATTAGGGAACGCTCATGTACACCATGATATTGGTCAAAAGCAGAGGGAAACATCGCTTGCATTGGGGCTTGCACCAAGAGATGGGACTTCTGGTCTTGAAGCTGTCACTGAAGAGGTTCCACCGAAAAAATCAGTTGCAATAGCTACGGACAAGAAGCGCATGAAATTACGTAGCGCCCAAATAGCTAATGCTATTGCAATAAGTAACCAGTTTCTTCCAACACAGTGGCAGCAACTCAATACTTTTGACATTCATGTTCTTGTCAGAGAGCTAATGGGGCTTTCCGATAGTGATAATACGGAATATGGTATTCCGTCACCCTTACTAGCTGCATGCATTGCATCGTCATTTGTTCGTGGTGCGCCACTAGATTGCATGACTAAAATGAAATTGGTAAGGAAAATGATTAAAGGAGGAGATAACCACGTTTTATTGCGGCAGAAGGGAAATCAGTGGACCGCCAAATGGTTAATTGACGGATCGTTCGATATCATAAGTCGGCGAAAGTCTAACCTAGAAATGGCCGGATTATGTCGTCCTATTGATGAAAACAAGACGGTCATTTTAGAGGTGCCTGCCTGGGTAGCTCATTTGCTTGGCACGGCAAAAGTTAAACGAGACAAGCTAAACTTGGCAAATCGGCAACGATTGTTGTTTCCGGATACCTGCGGGGATTATTTACGAGCTGCAAAGAACTGGTTGAAAAAAATACGCTGTAAATATCCAGCCTGCCGCCTCACATTGAACAGAATTGAATGTTATTTTGTACAGTGCTGCACACAGTTTGCCAAATTCGACCTAGCTGAAACAGCTTATTGCCATGGACATGTACATTTGATTCAGGAAACACAGCTATACTATACTGCCGTTGCCAAAGGTCGCATTGCTTATATTTATAATCAGGTCTGGATGCAAATTGATGATTTGATTCAAAAAGAGCGCCGGATAATAAATGATATCCATTCCCATGCAGTCGCCCCTCAGCAAATGACAATTGGAGATTACAGAAATGCCTCAGCTTTTCTCGGATCGGAAATCACACCTACCAAAAAAACGGTATCTGGTCTGGTTTCTTTTTTGAAAACCATGATTGCTCAAGCTGAAAAAAAGAAGATTCCACATTGGGAAAGAACAATTGCCTATCATAATGCATATACAACTTACACTATACTTTTCCTTGCTTATGCCAGCGGCTATCGAGCTGCACAAGATCCATTCCCCGATCCTAGATTTTTGGATGAGAAAACCGGGTTTTTGGTAATCTCGGATAAAGATTTTGACGATTCATATTGCACTAGAATTATCTGGCTTCCGCCTGAATGCGTGCAACAGATGAAATATTATCAAGCCCCTCTTGAAAGTGTTGTAGATCA
>JAUZQJ010000004.1 GCA_030951045.1 Mariprofundus sp. | reverse complement strand
TGCTCCACCCTTGCGGGCGCTAAGGCGTGCAATCATGCTATCCTGCATGATTGTCGACAATCCAGCAGGATAGCTGGATTGAACGCCACAACGTGGCGGCCCCGAAGGGGTGAGGGGCAGGAAGCCCCGAATACTCTCGCCCATTCAATTAGCCTTAGATTTTTCGACCTTAATCCACAGTCTCACACATGGATTTCAACACTCCGTTCAGCTGCTCCATATTCCAGGGCTTATGCAACACCAATGGACGCCTTCCCGATATCCCTTTCTGCGTTAAAGAGTCACCCAAATCATAACCAGTCATCAATACAGCTTTCACCGAGTCGCCGCTGTACAGCCAGATAGCCTCTGCCACCTCAGCACCGCCAAGTTTGGGCATCACACAATCAAGAATCACCATCTTCACACGATCCTTTTGTTCCATATATAGCTGTAGAGCCTGCTCCCCATCATAGGCAATCAGTACCTGATAACCGGCATCCTCCAGAATTTCACGCATGGATTCACACAAGGTAATATTATCATCAGCCAGTAAAATCAATTCACCACTACCCGGATGCATTTCAGTCTCATGCAATACAACAGGCTCAACACTGGTACAACTCATTGGTAAATAAATATCAAAACTGGAACCGTTACCCGGAGAGCTATTCAAACCAATCCAACCATTATGAATCTCTACACAGCCCATCACCATAGACATGCCAAGTCCGGTTCCTTTGCCCTGTGCCTTGGTGGTAAAATAGGGCTCAAAAATGCGTTCCTGCGTATTTTTATCCATACCTGAACCATTATCAGATACCGAGATATGTACGCACTGCCCTGCTGTTTCATTATCATCGGCAGTGAGCGCCATCCTCACTTTAGGAGAAAGGCTTTCCACATCTACTGCATGGATCGACAGGTTCACCACACCATGGCATTCAGCTTGCTCCTGCACCTCTTCAATCGCTTGAATAGCATTATTCACCAGATTAAAAAGGCTAGATTGCAACAGCGATGGATCACCATGCAGCATCATTTTCGCAGGATCAATATCTGTATGCAGGCTAATATTTTCAGGTGTTCTGGTCTGCAGTAGTTTAACCGTCTCTTTGCACAATATTTGCAAATCAAAATCATGCCTATCGAGCGTCTGTTTACGTGCAAAGACCAGCATCTGACGAATCAGATCAGCACCGCGATAACCCTGCTCCTCAATCGTTTCAATACGGCGCACTGCACTGTCATTCTCAAGCATGTTTTTTTTCAACAGGTACAAATTGCCCATCATTGCAGCCAGCATATTATTAAAATCATGCGCGATACCACCAGCCAGTGTACCGACCGCTTCCATTTTATGGGCATGGGCCAATGTAGTTTCCATCTCTATCGATTCAGTCATATCACGAATCACGGCGAGATACATCTGCTCTCCACCATCACCTTTAACCATGGAAATAGTGGTCATCGCCGCATAAGGATCCTTTTTGTCCCGCGACCACTGATTACTCCCAGACCATTGTCCATGCTCTTTCAAAACATCTTGAACACGCTCTGCGCTGCATGCTTCATCACACCAGTAGCGCCAAATCAGTTCACCTTTTAACTGCTCTTTATCTAAACCTATCTGCTCTGTGAAGGCATGATTTATAAAATCGATACGGCCCTGCCTATCAAAGATGCAGATCATATCATCGGCTTGCTCCACAGCGCTGACCAAATGTTCAACCTGTAGATTCAACGCTCTGGTTTCTGTTACATCATGAAATAGCCCCAGCCAATAGCGTGGTTTATCACCATCGATACTGATGGGACTAAGATGCATATCATTCCAAAATTCCGTGCCATCTTTGCGCCTGTTTTTTAATAAAGTACTCACCGGTTTGATTTCATTTAACGCATTGATAATTTTACTTTGCCCTAGTTGAAACCCGATGCCTTCACTCAAAAAACGTGGATCTTTACCTTTCACTTCATGCATCGAATACCCGGTGATTTCTGTGAATGCGGCATTGGTAAAAATAATGGCATTATCCTGTGTCGGGTCAGTAATAATCAGGCCAGTATGTGAATGTTCGGCAACGCATCGAAACAATGCATCCTGCTCTCTGGCTTCCTGTAGAGGGCGCACAATCCACAACTGTGCTACAGCGGCCGTAATCAAACCGAGAAGCAGCACATCAAGCATGTTCACCAACTCAGGCTGCACCGATGCAGGCAGCAGTTGAAGACCTGTCATAATTAGCAGTTCTGCGCCCATCACAACGGCCAATAATTTCATCACCGGTTTAAACTGAGAGATATTCATGATCCCAACGCTCAGCATTATCCATATTTTTAATATGGGGAATGCTACACTTCAATTGTAGGGAATTTCCTTACGTGGTGATATCCGGCAACGCCAACACCGTCATATACGGCTGCAGATGGCTAAGCGTTAATGATATTCAAACGAATGGCCAGACGTGCCAGTTCCGCCCCTGTATTCAGACGCAATTTATTATATATCCGCGTTTGATGTGTTCCTACTGTTTTTGGACTCAGATGCAAAATATCGGCTATCTCTTTTGCATCTTTTCCCGAAGCCAACAACACAAACACTTCAAACTCCCGATCTGTCAATAAGTCTTGCGGGCTGGCCTCGCTGGATCGCATGCTCCTAAGCATCTCTTGCGCCAACATCGGCGCAACCCATGTATTCCCTGCGGCTACCGAGCGAATGGCCTGCACCAACAAACCGGGGTCATCTGATTTACTGATATAACCCATAGCTCCATATTCCATGGCACGTTTCACAAAAGCGACATCGTCAAACATGCTCATCACTAACACCCTGGCATTATGATCACGCTTTAGCAGGCGACGCATAAAACCCAGGCCTCCCTCACCCGGCATAGATATATCGGTAACCACAACATCCGGCTGTAAATCTAAATAGTGACTGTAGGCCTCTACACCACTGGAGGCTTCTCCAACAACTGTAATATCTGCTTCCGCCTCAAGCATACTACGAAAGCCTGCGCGCACTACAGCATGATCATCAACCAGATAGACTCTAATCATCTCTCCTCCTGAACAGGTATAGACACATCAATGCGAACACCCTGACCGCTCTCAGAGTGGATATTGATCTGACCATGCAGTAAATCTGTACGTTCACGCATGCCAAGTAGGCCCAAACCGGTCTCTTCAATGACTGCCATGCCACAGCCATCATCACTAATTTGCAAATGCAGGGAGGATATCTTCCCATCACTTCCATTCGCTTCAACTTCAGACATATGCAAAAAGACAGATACATGACTGGCCTGCGCATATTTGGCTATATTGGTCAAAGCTTCCTGCACAATACGGAACAGGTGAATATTCTGATCTTCACTCAAATCGGGCAGTGTATGCGCACAAACATAGTCACATGCAATACTTTCACGTCGGGAAAATTCATCCAGCATATCTTCGATAGCAGCACCTAAACCGAGGCTATCCAGGCTGGCCGGCCTCAAATCATGCAGATGAGTACGCACAGATTGCTGAATATGGGTGGTAATA
>JAUZQJ010000039.1 GCA_030951045.1 Mariprofundus sp. | reverse complement strand
CATCAAATTCCATCATTTAACGCAATCCTCTTACTTAACCACAGAGCTCACGAAGATGAACCCGAGTATAATTTTTACTTTCATATCCTATTCCTTCGTGATCTCTGCGTTCTTCGTGGTGAATCATTGTGCTTTTAATTCATTTACGACTTCCACCAGCGACTCTCGCCATGGTTTGATCATTACTTCAAACACTGATTCAAACTTACTGCAATCCAATGCCGAATTGGCAGGACGTTTAGCAAGCGTTGGATAATCACTCGTTACAATCGCGTTCAGGCGATTCAGTTTCAAATCATGTCCCTGTCGAGCAGCTGCATCAAAGATTGATTCAGCGAAGCTGTACCATGTGGCAGGATCTGGCTGACAAAAATGGTAAATTCCCCACACTGAATCATCAAGACCACTATCCATCAGCGCGTAAATACCGCGCGCCAACTCTGCTGCTGCCGTTGGGCAGCCGTGCTGATCAGCAACAACACTCAGCTCGCTCTTGTTAGAGCCTAGACGCAACATTGTTTTAACAAAGTTATGACCATGGGCAGAAAACACCCAACTGGTACGCAAGATAATATGGTGCGAGCAGTGCTCTTGAATAGCCTGCTCTCCGGCCAGCTTGCTTGCGCCATATACTCCCAGAGGACAAACAGGGTCATCCTCCACATAAGAACCGATCTTGGAGCCATCAAACACATAATCGGTTGACACATGGATCAATGGGATGCCAACACGTTCACATGCTTTCGCCAGATTAGCCGGGCCATCTCTATTGACAGCAAAAGCCGCATCACGATCTGACTCAGCCCTGTCCACCGCAGTATAGGCTGCTGCATTAACCACCACATCGGGACAAAAATCGTTCATAAGCAGATTGACTGCATCTGCATTACAGATATCTAAGCCATCGTGATCTACGGCTAACAGCTCATGATTGGAACCAAGACGTACCAATTCAGAGCCTAACTGCCCTTTTGCACCTGTAATCAACAGCTTCATGGTAATTGTTTTCGTGTTGCCTCAGATAGCTTAGGCAGCGCCAAATCTTTGGCTGACAAGATCGGGTGATCGACAGGCCAGTCGATAGCCAGATCAGGGTCATCCCAGGCCACGCCAGCATCAGAATCCGGATGATACAGAGCCGTACACTTATATTGAAAGTCTGCAATATCAGACAACACACAAAAGCCATGCGCGTAACCCGGCGGAATCCAGAGCTGTTTATGATTCTCTTCCGATAGCTCTACACCTACCCACTGACCATAGGTCGACGAGTCAGGATTTACATCTGCAGCCACATCAAACACCGCGCCTGTTCCTGCTGAAACCAGTTTACCCTGTGGGTTTTCACGCTGAAAATGCAGACCGCGCAACACGCCTTTACAGGAACGAGAATGATTATCTTGCACAAACTCCGAACCTTTCGGCGGAATGCCAGCCGCTTCATACCTTTGCTTATGAAAGGTCTCTAGAAAAAAACCACGCGCATCCCCGAATACCTTCGGTTCAATAATTAAAACGCCGGGTAATGTTGTTTCGATGACATTCATATCTTACCCTCAGCAAGACGACGAATCAGATAACGGCCGTACTCGTTTTTGCATAATGAATCAGCCAGCGCCTTCAGCTGGGCATTGGAGATATACCCCATCTCCCTGGCGATCTCTTCAGGACATGCTACATTAAGCCCCTGACGTTTCTCAATAATCTCAACATACCGAGCCGCATCCAGAAGCGACTCGTGCGTGCCTGTATCCAGCCAAGCAACACCTCGACCGAGGGTCTCAACCCGCAGCTCTCCCTCATCTAGGTAGGTACGATTCACATCGGTAATTTCCAGTTCACCACGCGCAGATGGTTTCAATTTGGCTGCAATATCAACCACCTTGTTATCATAGAAATAGAGGCCAGTGACTGCCCAGTTACTCTTAGGAAGCTCCGGTTTTTCTTCTATCGATACAGCCCGGAAATCATCTTCAAATTCCACCACCCCATAACGCTCCGGGTCATTCACCCTGTAGGCAAAAACCGTTGCCCCGCATGGCTGCTGAACCGCTTTCTTCAGCTGCTTAACCATTCCCTGACCATAGAAGATATTATCACCTAAGATCAGGGCAACTGTATCATCTCCAATAAAATCACGGCCAATGGTAAATGCCTGCGCCAGTCCATCAGGGCTTGGTTGTTCAGCATAGGAAAGGTTTATCCCCCACTGCGAACCATCGCCAAGCAAACGCCTGAAATTTGGCAAATCTTCAGGTGTTGAAATAATCAAAATCTCGCGAATACCAGCCAGCATAAGAGTAGACAGAGGATAATAGATCATCGGTTTATCATATACGGGCATTAGTTGTTTACTGACCGAAAGTGTTAACGGGTGCAATCTGGTGCCTGAGCCACCTGCAAGAACTATGCCCTTCATTCAAACCTCACATATAAAAATAGCCGCAATATAACGGCCATTACACTTTATCAATAATATTTCAAAAGCTTCTTTCCCACTTCCCTGACCTGCACTATAGACGATTTATTTCATTTAACTAGAAAACGTAATTGCTCAATCGTTTCCAAACAAATCACGACTATAAACTTTATACGCAACATCCTGAATATCATCAGTAATACGATTCGCTACAATCACATCAGCTTCCTTTTTAAACTGAGCAAAGTCAGTTACCACTCGGGAGTGAAAGAATTCTGCCTCTTTAAATGCCGGCTCATAAACAATCACCTCAACCCCTTTGGCTTTGATACGCTTCATGATCCCCTGAATACTAGAGGATCGGAAATTATCCGAACCACTTTTCATCACCAAACGATGAATACCAACCACTTTTGGGTTTAACTTCACGATACTGCTCGCTATAAAATCTTTACGTGTGGTATTCGATTCCACAATGGCCTGGATAATGTTTTGAGGCACATCACTATAATTCGCCAGCAGTTGTTTCGTATCCTTAGGCAGGCAATAACCACCATAACCAAATGAAGGATTGTTGTAATGGTCCCCGATACGAGGATCCTTACACACACCCTCTATAATTTGTTTGGAATTCAAACCATGTGTAGCGGCATAGGTATCAAGCTCATTAAAATATGCTACCCGCATAGCCAGGAAAGTATTGGAGAACAGTTTTATTGCTTCAGCTTCAGTAGAATCAGTGAGCAGTATCTCAATATGTTGTTTGATCGCACCCTGATGAAGCAGCGCCGCAAAAACCTCAGCACGGTCAGAACGCTCTCCGACCACTATTCGTGACGGGTGCAAGTTATCATAAAGTGATTTCCCCTCACGCAAAAACTCAGGAGAGAACATAATATTTTCACATTGATAATGAGCACTAATTTTTTTCGTGTACCCCACAGGAACCGTCGACTTAATAATCATCACTGCCTGTGGATTCACACTCAACACATCTTCAATCACGGATTCAATAGAACGCGTATTAAAATGATTCGTTACTGGGTCATAATCCGTAGGGGTTGCAATGATCACGAAATCAGCATCAGCGTATGCTTCATGCTTATCTAGCGTTGCTCTGAAATCAAGTGCTCTGTTCTGCAGGTAATCTATAACATCATCATCTTCAATGGGTGAAATCTTGCGATTCAGCATCTCAACCTTTTCAGGCACGATGTCAATTGCCACTACTTCATTATTTTGAGCAAGCAAAATAGCATTAGAGATTCCAACATAACCTATACCAGCGACAGCAAGCTTCACAAAGGCCTCCTCAAGAGCACATCAATACATTTCAGATAATTTCACTGATCTGCACTATAGACGACTTATTTCATTTAACTAGATAACAAATGTATGAACACTAAGATGATAACTTAAAATCTATGGCATATAAGTCACACTTCAAGCCGACTGCAAACATTTTTCCCCGCCATCACCAGAACCAACCACCACCATCATCCAGATTATCTTTACAACGTTTGATTTGAGCCGCATATCGGGAGGCTCGGCGTTTTACCTTGTTAGCCACTTTGATAAGCCAAGGTTTTTTGTTGAATGTTTTGCGTTTCCAACCACCATGACCTTCGTGATAAGCTAAATATTGATTGTAGGCATCCCACTTGGAGATACCAATCGTCTTGTGCGAATAATTACCGTACCAGCCGATAAAGTCGGTGGCATCATCGAAGTCATCACGGTCTGCGCCCCAGTTTCCGGTTGATTTTTTGTACCAATCCCAGGTGCCATCAAGCACTTGTGCATAACCATAAGCAGAACTTGTCTGCCCCCATGGAATAAAACCAAACAGGGTATCATCCGGCGCTAACGCCTCGGAACGAAATCTGGATTCTTGATGGATAATAGCCAGCTGTACATGCACCGGCACCCCCCATTTCTTAAATGAATCATTAGCAGCTTCATACCAGCCATCTTTCTCCTGCAACATGGAGCATGCATCATTGAGATTTTTCGGCGGGCCACTGGCACAAGCAACCAGCGATAGCAGACAGAGAGACAACAAAAGGCGCAGGACTTTCACTTAAGAGTACCCCTGCATCAACCACGCCCTCGTTTAGAAAATATGCGCATTACATTAATATCCGCTCAATACCACCATTTTTAATTTTCTGCACAAACTGTTTCTGCCAATCTTCACCATGCAGGTTCTTGGCCAGTTCAACGACGATATAATCAGCATCAACTTCAGTATCCCCTTCCAGACGGGACAAACCTTGCAAACATGATGGGCATGAGGTCAGTACCTTCTGCTCGGCTTTTCCCGGCAGTTGCGCCTTGGCCTTTTCAATCTGTTCTTCCTTGCGCATACGAATTTTACCGGCGATAGCAGGGTGTGCCACAGCCAGTGTACCCGCTTCACCACAACACTCTTCTGTTTTCACAGAATCTGAACCCAACAGAGATTCAATAGCGGCATGAGAACCATGCCGTTTCAACGGCGAATGACACGGTACATGGTACATATACTCCACACCGGACACATTTTCTGTCTTCACGCCCTGCTCCATCAGATACTCATGAATATCAATCAATGGTGCGCCCGGAAACACCTGCTCAAGCTCATAACGGGTGAGCTGATCATAACATGTGCCACAAGAGACAATCACTGCTTCAAAATCAAGATATGACAGTGCGTTTTTAATGCGATGGAACAGCACCCGATTATCATAAGTGATTTCATCACCTTTCTTTTTATCTCCACCTGCTGTGGATGGATAACCACAGCAAACATACGATGGAGGCAAAACCACATTCACACCCAGATCAAACAACATCGCCTGTGTCGCCAATCCAACTTGTGAAAATAGACGCTCTGAACCGCAACCCGGAAAATAGAATACTGCCCGACTATTGGACTTATCAGGATCACGCAACACCGGAATCATGTTCTTATCACGTGATTCAATACCCAGAGTCTGACGCGCCGTTCCAATAGGCAAGGATGGCAATGGCCGTTCGATGAAATTGATCATCTGTGCCTGCACACCGTCCAGGTTACGACTGGCAGCGGGCTGTTTTTGCACGATGCCGGTCAAACGCGCCAGCTTATTGAGCAGACGATGCCCTGCATAACCCCATCTAATCACAGTTTCACGCATAAAACGCACTGCATTCGGGTTTTGCAAGACCAGAAACAGCATAGATAACCTGGCACCCGGATTAAAGCTCGTTTTACCCTTATTTTTAAGCAGCGCACGCATGCTTTCAGTCACTTCACCAAAATCAATATTCACAGGACATGGCGATTCACATTTATGACAAATAGTGCAGTGATCGGCGATATCTTCCAAACCCTCGAACTGTTCAAAAGAGATACCTGAACCAGTCTGTGATTCGTACAACAACGCCTCAATCATCGCACCTGTGGCCTGAATCTTGTTGCGCGGACTATAAAGCATATTGGCACGCGGGAAATGTGTATTACACACCGGTTTACACTTACCGCAACGCAGACATGGAGAGATCGCTTCAGACAATTCGGAGAGATCTGCCGCCTCCAAAATCATCGACTCCATTTCCAGCAACTTGAAACTGGGTGTGTAACTCAACTGTAAATCAGTATCCGGCATCAATTTACCGCGATTGAACAAATGCTCCGGATCCACGCGATTAAGATATGCTGCCGACTCTTCCAGTATGGCGCGATCCATATATTCCAGCTTCGTAATACCAATACCGTGCTCACCGGAGATCACGCCTCCCAACTCAACAGCCTTGGCCATCACCTTTTCAACCACCCGATGGGCTTTTTTCATCATGCTATAATCATTGGAATTGACCGGAATATTGGTATGCACATTGCCATCTCCGGCATGCATATGTGTTGCCACAACAATACGACTGGATAGAGCCGTTTTATGCGCTTTTTTGATCCCCTCAATCAAAGCATCGTGACCACGCAGCATATCGCATATCGGCGTCTCCACCTCATCCCGATAGGAGATACGCAGAGAAGCCCGTTGAATCACCCGAAACAGATTTTCCGAGCGTTTATATTTCACATCCAATAAATAAGCAGAAACGTTCTTGGCCGGTTCATCCAAACCTTTCAGCAAAGCGCACCAGCGATCTCTTGTTTCTTCAAGCAACTGCTTACAATTATTGAGTTTATCACTCAAATAAGCATCATCGTCTAGCGATAGACCTTGTACATCCAGACGGTTTCCACTGATACGCCCCATGGCTTTATCCAAATAGGCATCAATCGCTTCAATCGCTTCTTTTTTATTAAGAATTGAGTTTTCAATATTCAGGTGTTCTACATAATCATTGTATTCCGACAAGCGATCCAATGGAATCACCACATCTTCATTCAATTTGAATGCTCGGGTATGTTTAGCAATCGCTGCCATACGGCCACGATCACCCCAAAAACGTTTACGATCCGCAGCATTACTCGCTACAAAACCTTCACCATTACCACGTGACGTGATGTGACAAATATCAGCACATGCTTTTGCCACAGTTGCTTCATCATCACCGGACACATCAATCAATAACACAACACGGGGCACTTCACGACGCGTTGATTTGGAGATGTATTCAATCGCTTTTACATACTTCTCATCAAAATGCTCCAAACCTTCAAGATGGGCACCCTCTATAGCATCCACATGATGTTTAATACCTACCATCGCTTTGGTAGCATCATCCAATACTTGACCAAAAAATTCACAACAGACCGTACGCGTCACTTCAAAGGCGCGATGTAGCACAAAGGTCGCTTCGACAATAAAACCGTCCGTACCCTCTTTTTGCACACCGGGCAATCCACCCATCGCTTTGCGCGTCACATCCTTACCCAGTCCCTCTTTACGGAACACAGAGCCTTCAATCGTCAAGACTTCATTACTGATTTCTGCACCAGAGACTGCATCCGTCTTAAGCAGTGAAAAGCGCACTTCCTGCTCATTATGGACTTTACCCATATTATGGTTGATGCGTGTAACCGTCAGCCAGTTGCCATCAGGCGTAACCATCTTCCAGCTTAACAGGTTATCCACACAGGTGCCCCAAATCACGGCATGTTTACCACCAGCATTGGAGGCAACATTTCCACCAATAGTACAGGCCCAAAGACTGGTCGGATCCGTAGCAAACACATGCGGCATCGAAGCTTCCATCACCTTGCCCGTCACCGCACCTGCACCAGCAGTTATCGTTGAAATTTCACCCAGATCACCAATATCGCACGGTTCAACAGCACCTATCGCATCAAGTTTTTCAACATTAATCATAACCGCGTTATCAGATAGCGGAACCGAACCACCACATAAGCCAGTACCGCCACCGCGTGGAATAACCACCAGTTTTAACTGTGAGATAGCGCGAATAAGACCCGGTAATTCATCAGCCGAATCAGGTGTAACCACACAGAATGGTGCATGGTGGCGCCAATCGGTGGCATCAGTGGCATGATGCGTCAGTGTATATGCATCAAAATGTACATTATTGGCATGCGTATATTTGGCAAATGCCTTACGCGTTTTTTTGCGTTTGGCTGGCTCAGCCTCAAACCACTGATAGAAATTTTCCAGCATGCGACTGGTGCAAGCCGCCACCTTGAGTGCGCGCGGATTATCCGCAGCACCAGACTCAATACGGGTGAGACGATCATGATGGCGGCGATGCATAAGCTGTAATCTTTTTTTATTATCCAGCAGGTCATTGCGCAGGAAAATATTGCGTTCAACCATCCATAAATCGCCAAGGATTTCAAATAGCATGCGGGCCGAACGGCCTGTGCGGCGTTGTGTACGCAACACATTTAGATCATCCCAGGCAGCTTCGCCCAAAAAACGAATAACGATTTCACGATCAGAATAGGATGTATAATTGTAAGGTATTTCGCGGATATTCTCAGGCA
>JAUZQJ010000038.1 GCA_030951045.1 Mariprofundus sp. | reverse complement strand
CCTGTTGTTGTTGATTTTTGGGCTCCTTGGTGTGGCCCTTGCAAACAAATCGCGCCAATTCTGGACGAAGTAGCAGGCGAGAAGCAAGGCAAAGTCACTATCGCTAAAATCAACATCGATGATAATCCAAACACTCCGGGTAAATATGGCGTGCGTGGCATTCCTACGCTTATGCTGTTTAACGATGGTAATGTCCAGGGTACCAAGGTTGGTGCTGTTAACAAAGCCAAACTTACCGAGTTCATCGACGAACATCTAGACTAAAAGTCCATAACCTTCTTTAAAAAGGCAGGGGGCATCCCCTGCCTTTTTTATGGTTTCAAACGCACGATTGGTCAGCACTCAAGTGTTACATTAACTAAGTTTCTCTAAGCCAGGGTACTCTTCCACTTCTATATATACCGATTCCGGGTAAACCGGGCCAACATCTACCATCACCCAGCTATCGCCTCTTAAACCCAGTTCAATATCAAACACATCGCCCTCTTCAATCAAATCAAGTACTACCTGAGGCAATACTACCGGACCGATCTCTTCCTCTTGATTTTCAAAATTAAAATGCAAGGCACCGTTCTCAATCGCTGATGCCCGCGCATGACCTTCTATAAACCGGGAAAACCGCTGCGCACGCAATCGCGGTGACACCCCTGTACCTGAGCGTACAAAATGGAACAGCACCTGCGATACGCGGGCCGTTCTCTCGGAAGCAGGCCCTACATCAGCAATAATTTCACTAAACCCAAGATACTCACTCTGATTCAATGAACCGCGCTGATGCATAAACTCAACCCAATCTATTAATACCTTTGCGTAAGCATGCAACACATCCGCATCACTGGTTTCACGCAACACAAACCAACCAAGAAAATCACGCAGATGTTCCGGATCCAGCTTCTCAAGCGCCAACTGACCCAGATCGCAAGCGGGCTCTACATCACCATCAAGCAGCTTACTCATGTGCTCTTCCAGCCCCTGTTCCCATTCAGCATATTCCTCATTATCGGAAAAATCCTGATCTTTAAAAAGATCAGAGAAATGGATTAAATACTGAGCCAGCGCCTCAAAACACTGTTCGGTATGGGTCAACACCTGAGAGTCTGTCTCACGATCAACCGTGAGATCTTGAACAAAAGCATCCATGCTTTCCTGTAGAATAGGTAAACGGCTCATAGCGACATCGGTAAAAAGTTTGAATGGTTACACATGCGCCAATTGTTGCCGGAAAAGCATCAAATGGCTATGTTCCGCGACCGCTGCACATCTTATTCATGCTTTTCTGGAGATTCATATGATAATCAATGTTACCGCTGTTCGTGTTGGAAACATCCTCGAATGGAACAATGCCTTATGGCGCATCATGAAAACTCAGCATGTTACTCCGGGTAAAGGTGTGGCCTGCATGCAGCTGGAAATGCGTAATATCGAAGCTGGTACCAAAACCAACAAACGCTTCAACTCGACTGAAAAGGTTGAGCGTGTTGTCTTAAGCCAGCGTGAAATGCAGTACCTATACTCCGATGGTGAAGATTTTCACTTCATGGATACTGAAACGTATGACCAGATTACCTTGCCTGAAGATATGTTGGAAAACGCACTACCTTACATGCTTCCAGAAACCATGGTAACGGTTGAGTTCCATGAAGAGCGCCCGCTAAATGTAAAATTACCCATGGTTGTCGCACTGGTAGTGGTTGAATGTGATGCATCTATCAAAGGCCAAACTGCGACAGGATCTTATAAGCCAGGCATACTCGAGACTGGCGCATCCATCCAGGTTCCACCTTATTTGGAAGCAGGTACTAAAGTAAAAGTAAACACAGAAACCGGCGAATACATGGAACGCGCTTAAACCTTCTTATCTCCCACCTCTTGCAATGAAGAAGAGGAGTAAGTTCAAAGTAGAAAAAGAATTCAAATAAGCCCGCTACGCAAAAGCGGGCCATACCTATATTTATAGAATGATGCCTACGAGGATAATCCAGTCTGCGGGGTAAAGTTATTCGTCTCTATTGATGAGTTTGGTTGCCAGATTACTTAAATCAATCGATTTAAAGGGCTTGTTAATCAACATGGATGTCTCATCATCGACAATTTTACTGGTTTTCTCTTTCGGAGCATCATAGCCCGTCATAAAAATAACTGGCAGCTCAGGGCACGCTTTTCGCATCTCTAATACGCTATCCACACCATCCATCCCTGGCATTACGATATCACTGATCACCAGAGATATCTCATGCTGATGGGCATGAAACTTCTCAAGAGCATCAATGCCATCACTAGCCTGAATCACTGTGTGACCAAAACTTTCCATGACCGATGCAACTGTCTGGCATACCTCAGGCGCATCATCAGCTACCAGGATTGTAGCTCCATCATTAGCCTTCAAAATATCTATTTCCAAATTCAAATCCACTTCTTCCTGCTGGGTCAATGGCAGACAGACTTTGAATGTCGATCCTTTTGAAAAAGTACTGGTCACATGAATAGTGCCATTATGTGATCCTATGATTCCATGCGCAGTGGATAAGCCCAGGCCAGTTCCTTTATCCACCTCTTTGGTAGTGAAAAAAGGTTCAAATACTTTATCCAAATCACTCGAATTGATTCCGATTCCCGTATCAGAAATTTCCAAGCATGCAATTTTATTACAGTGAACATGACAATCCCCATGATCATTACACGTTTCAGAGCTACTTGGATATAGACGAATATCGATGATCTTCTCTTCACTTTCACTTACGGCATCACGAGCATTATTGATCAGGTTAATAATAGCCTGTTTAACATGTATCTGATCAGCAAATACAGGCATGGGAAGACTGGATATATCTACATTAAGCTGCACATCTTCAGAAATGCCTATTTGAGCAGTGGTAATGGCATCCATCACTAACGGCGCCATCAAAATATGCTCTTTATCGTGCTGGGATTCACGCGCATATGCGAGTAGCTGTTTAACCAGATGTGATGCATCAAATGAGAGCGTCTGAATATCTTCAAGATCTGCCATCACCGCAGCAGGCGCTCCATATTTCTGTGATTTAACCTGAGCGACATAGGCCTTGCCAGATACCGCCGCCAATAGATTGTTAAAATTATGGGCCACACCACCCACCAATGTCCCTACCGCTTCAAGCTTCTGGGTTTGTAACAGCGCAGTTTCTATCCGTTTTTGTTCAGTCAGATCTGAAAACACACCGACAAGAAATTTAGTGCTGCCATCGTCATCAGGAATAGATCTTACATCCAGCGCCTCTGGGTACAGTTCACCATTTTTACGTTTATTCCACAGCTCACCTTTCCACTGTCCTCTGTTTTTAATCGATGCCCACATGCGTCTGTAAAACTGAGCATCCTGTTTGCCTGACTGCAGTAAACTTGGATTATTCCCGATCGCTTCATCATATGCATAACCGGTAACATCAGAAAATGCCTGATTTACATAAATGATCTCGCCATCCGGTCTGGTGATGATCACACTCTCACCAGCTCCCTGTAACGCCTCGGCAAGCATCTCGATCTTTTGCTGATCTTTTCTGAAGCGTTGAAGAATTGGCAGATAAACAAAGCGATAAAGAGGAACGATGGATAACAAAATAAGCAAAAAACCATCCAGCAAGGCCTCAACAAACGGGGAGAAGGAGCCCGACAAACCGGCCTTCTCGAACACCATCATGATCGTAATTTCTGCGATCAGAATAATGGCTGTTAATCGGAGAACGCAATGACCATAAAAATAGTTTATCTGCTTATTCATGAATCTCCATCCATCCACTTTCAAATTAAAGTTTATTACCCATTTATCGACTGATTTAAAGAAAACTTTAGAAGCAACAAACATACCAAATAAACATCACTGAAAGTAAAGATAGATTGAGCCCAATCTCTCATCCACTCCATTATAAGAGAGTAAACTCAGACAGTCTGGTCTCTCAGGCAGAGCGAACTACTGTTTCACAGCCTCGAAACTCAGTATCCATTCTCCAATATCATGATATACCGGCATGGGATTGTATGGTTTTCTGCCTCGAAATGGATTCAACCACAGTTTTTTAAAAATGAACTCATAATGATCGCAGGGCAGTGTGACGATATGATCTCCCCACTTCGCTGAAACAATAGAGACCTGTGAATCATTATCCCCCTCTTGGATTTGAATAAAGCGGGCATAACGCCGCACGATCCAGGGCTGATCTTCAAGTTTACGCATCGCACTATAACTTCTGTACACAATACCGGGTAAATCAGCTGTGCATGCATTGAATCTTTGTATCCTCTCTGTGGTCAGGGAACGCACACCAGGCAACAATTTAAAGGGAGAGCGGCGGCTACATACATAATCAGCCGCGGAGGAGCCTCGGTGTGGCGTTACCAGCGTGGTAAGCGTTGCTACTTTTTTCGCGCCATGCAAATGATTGATATAATAGCGCGCATCAAGCCCGCCCATCGAGTGCCCCACCAGATGCAGGGGGCCGGCTTCATCTTCAAGCTGAAACGCCAGTGATTTGGCACGCTGCTCCAGACTACCGACAGGCGGGAGCCTTGGCACAATCACTCTCAAGCCCATGCTTTCATATAGCGACCGTACACCCTGAAAATATTCAATCCACAGCAGCTTACGAAACCCGAATAGCCCGTGAATCAATACGATCGTCGGATGATCAAACACCCGACTTTTTTAAACCTACTGAATGGCTCAAATGGCTCTTACCAGAATTGCCACCACTCGCGTGCTTGGTCAATTTTTCGTCCAGCTTGATCCAGCGTGTTACCCACGTGATTAAGACTATTGCTTACCGGGCCATGTGCAGAGCTGCCTGCGGTATTCGACCGATTATCATTCTGCTCATGACGAAAGTCCCGACCGTCGCGTTCATCTTTATCACCGTATCGATCATGATCTTTCTCAGAACCATGATCTTTATTCTCATATTTATCATGTTGTTTACTATTAGAATCAGCGTAACTACTACCTGCAAAAGTCACGCTCATAAATGTTAATGCAATCAACACTGTGAATATTCGTAGCATCAGAACCTCCAAGTTTCAATCATGGAACAATACCGCAATCGTCCGATCACAACCACAAAGCTTCCAATATCCATAGTGGAAAACAGACTCTATGGTTAGATTCGAGAAGTCAAAAAACATTACTTCATATCTCTGGATTAGAGAAACGCGTCAGCTTTTTCTTTTCGGCTTTCAATCCATTGATATGCACAACGAACCAAAATCACATCGTATCAGATTATTTTTCAGAACAGGGCCATACATTGTTGGCACGAAGGAATTCAAGCCAGGACTCATCGGGCCTCCGGTATGCGCTAAGTTGCAGAGCAAGCACACGCAGATCTGCATCAGAGATATCATTGGCAGCGCTCTGGCGTTGTTTGACCCGTTGTTCCAACACATATTTTTCAACATCGAGCCAAAAGAAGTGCATCTGCATACCACATGTCTGTGCCAGTTCATTCACCTGCTGACGGGATTCCGAATCCAAAAAAGTAGCATCCAGAATCACAGAGAATCCTGCCTCCAGTGCTGTACGCGCATCGGCAAACATGCGTTGATATGTATGGCCATGCATCTCAAAGCTATACAAATCCAGATCAGGATAATCACTGGCGATGCGTTTGCGGGTAGCATCCGAGCGGATAATAATGGCGCGCTCCACACCACAGCCCTGCAATGCCAGATGGCTTTTACCACTGCCAGAAAGCCCACCAACAGCAAACAGTCTCGCAGGTGATGATCGGCTATAACGCGCGGCAAGGTCAAAATATCTCCGGGCCTCTTCACATTGCAGCTGACGTTCGGTTTCATCTGTCAGCTCCCTAGCCAGTAAGGTAGATACTTTGCCACGTACCGTGGCGCGATAGAACAGGTAGAGATTGAGCAGACTGAGCCCGGCATAATCACCGGAATGTTCCAGATATCGTGATAAAAATCTGAAGCCCAGATCAGGATGGCCATGTGCATCGCAATCCATCACCAAAAATGCAACATCATTCATGGTATCGATGATGCGGAAATCATCACTGAATTCAATACAGTCAAAGATGCACGGCATATGATTGATCAGGGTGATATTTTTCAGATGCAAATCACCATGGCATGGCCGAATAAATCCATCGGATTGTCGTTGCATCAACCTCTCTTTCTGATTCTCCAGCGCTTCTCTGGCAAAGTCCTTAAGCTCAAACATGGTCTTTGCATCCAGTGCATCACCAATATGCTGTGCAGCAATATCGAAATTGGTTTGAATATGATCAGCTAACATCTGCGGATTACCGAATTGCGCTCTGCTTTGCTGCTCAGCATGAAAAGCCGCCGTATCACGCGCCAGCACATCCATCCATGCCGGATCGAATTGATTATCTTTCAAACGCTGATCCAGCAAGCCTGATTGATCGAACTGGTGCATTTTCACGGCATAGTCAAGCACCTCACCCAAGCCATCCAGTTCTATACCTTCACCCTTTTGGGTCAATGCCACTACGTCCAGATAAATATCCGCTGACAGCCGACGGTTAAGTATTAACTCCTGTTCACAGTAAAATTTGCGTTTGGCCAGTGTAGAGAAATCAAGGAAATCGAGGTTTAATGGCTTCTTTAATTTATAAACAAAATCACCTGTTAAAAAGACCCATGAAATATGGGTCTGGACCATCTCAATATCATCAACCTCATGCGGGTATGTCTCAGGGCAAAACATAGCCTGAATATGTGTGGGGAGAGGTAGCTTATTCATTATACTGCAGGGGCATACATCATTGTTTATCCCCTCCTTCAAATCGGTTGACTGATGAGAGAATAATTTAGTTACACATCATCGGCAACCGCCAGCTGATGAGTAAAGCGCATGACATATGATGCAGTTGTCTTGTGCAGTGCCATCTTTTACAATCTCATCCATGGCAATTGAACGTACCTATTATCGCGAACATAATTTCGTACTAACCCTTATTTATGGCAAGATGCAGATCATATCTATGGGCTAGCGCGTGCCTACGCAGCCATCGCATCACAAGACCGTATTGATTCCCGTGTATGTCGCAGCCTAGATGAAGCTATTGATTGGCTTGCAGTTAACCATTTAAAAGATGAGATTGTACACGCTTGTGAAAGGGTCGCCTGAGATTATAAGCATCCCTGCTATTTACGCACCTTCATTGAATAAACAGATCACTATACATTTAAACCTCCGGAGGTTCATGCGATGAACATTGGTATACCCAAAGAGATTAAAAATGGTGAGTTTCGTGTCGCACTAAACCCTCTCCGTGTAGCAGAACTGATAGGCGGTGGACACCGCGTTGTTGTGCAGACATTAGCAGGAGCAGGTAGTGGTTTTACCGATCAAGCATATATCGATGCAGGGGCTGAACTGGTTGATGATGCAGCCTCCGCCTGGGATGTGAATCTGGTAATAAAGGTCAAAGAACCACTACCTCAGGAGTTTCAGTATCTACGTCCCGAATTAGGATTATTCACCTTTCTTCACCTTGCCGGAGAACCGGACCTGGCCATCGAATTGCTGGATAAAAACGTACGTGCCATAGCCTATGAAACGGTGTGTCTGGCTGATGGAAGTCTGCCGTTACTGTCTCCCATGAGTCAGATCGCAGGTCGGGTAGCGATGTTATTTGCAGCGCATTTTTTGCAAAAAAACTGTATGGGATCATTAAAAGGCAAAGGGAAACTGTTCGGAGGCATTGCCGGCATCCCAGCAGCCCGCGTAGTGATTCTTGGCGGTGGTAATGTTGGCCAGCATGCCGCGCACGTGGCGCTCGGGCTTGCGGCAGATGTCATTGTATTTGATCAAAATAAACATTGTCTTCAACATCTGGATTGCCTGTTTCAAGGCAAGCTGCAAACCCAGCTGTACAGCCAGGAAGCATTGCAGGAAAAACTGCCAGGATGCGATGTACTCATTGGTGCAGCCCTGGTGCAGGGAGAACATGCGCCTGAGCTGTTAACGCGTGAGATGATAGCGATGATGGATAAGGGCAGCGTATTTGTTGATGTAGCGATTGACCAGGGTGGTATGAGTGAAACCAGCCATGCCACCTCGTATGATGAACCCACCTATGAAGAAGAAGGGGTCATCCATTGTTGCCTGCCCAACCTGCCCGCATCGGTTGCACAGAGCAGTTGTGAAGCATTGGGGGCAGCTACGTTTCCCTATCTGAAAGAATTGGCGACTCTGGGATTAGAAAAAGCCATCGCCACTAACCCCGCATTGTCCAAAGGCGTAAACACATGGGATGGAGAACTACGCCATGCTGGTGTAATCAAAGCCCTGGCTTTGTAAATTCGAATCAATCGTAGTTGTTACCCTTGCTCATCAGCCATACCCCGAACTTTCCACAGCATTTTTCATCATTTCATGCATATAGCTTTATCGACTGCTTTTACACATTGCAAAAAGCGTACTGACGGCTGTGAGCACGCCACCTCAACAGCTGTTTCGCCACCTCACTGACTCTTCAACCCTCAAGCATCATGTTTTTCGACGCATCGTTCAGAGATATCCATTACTCTGAATTCAGTGACCCGGTAGAACGAACAAAAAATATTGTGATGAGACACTACTTCTACCTGCTTCCCGAATATGCAAGCCGCACTATTCAATAAAGCTTCAATATCTAAAGTATCATTCATCAACAGTCAGGACACGCTTCAAATCACATCCCTCTGTTGTGAAGCATATCATAGCCTGTTCTAACTTTTCGTAATCAGGATTAAATGTCCCTCTGCGAAGATATCGATAACCGGGCTTACCCTGATCAGTTAAATATCTGGTATTTGTCTCTCCGAAAAAACTATGCTGCGAATCATTCTGGCACTTTTTAAAGGAGCCATCTTCCTTACCTTCGTAATATTTGCAGCTTCTGTATTTGCCATTCACGCCATAATGCTTATCTCCCGGCTCCATTGAAATACCTGTGTGGGCAAAGTTCGTAAACCTGTAACTGGTACCATTATAATTCTGATCAAGGTGCTTCATCTGCCGTGTTACAATGTCTTTCTCACATGAAGCAGATGGCAATGATTGCTTTTCAGTATAGCGAGATTCATACCAGATAAGCGTGCGCTCAGAAACCATTCTATCGCAAAAAAAGTCGCGAGCCGCATACGGGTCAATGGTTTCATCATCGGCACTGACAGCCATCAAGACCGGCACATCCAGTGTATAGATACTGGATGTGAGATTTTTAGTGAGTTCATAAAATTCAGCGCCTGCATTGAGAGAGAACGACTCATATCGCGCGCCATCTCGCTCGCCTTTTTTATCCACCCAATCCATCACTTCTCTCAAATATGGTGAAAGAAAAGCAAACTTACTTTTGGATTTAACTGCCGTCGATAATAAAACCAGTCCTTTAATTTTCTCTGTGTTGCTCCCCTCTTTCATATAGTTCAGGGCCAATGTTGTGCCGGTAGAAAAACCAGCCAGATAGAGCTCCTTAATCTTATCCATCTTCTGAAAACTATGAACGCCATAGGCTGTAATGCGCACCCAATCTTTGTATGTCATGTCCAGGGTATCGCCTGAGGCCGTGCCATGACCAGGCAGTAACACCGCCCGGATTAATGCGCACGGATAGGCTTTATGCAAAGAGTCACTGATATTTTTCATCAGATAAGGTGAATCCGTTAAACCATGAATCAGCAGAAAACCTTTTCCACCACCCAAAGCTGAATCCCAACACATATTTTTATCTTCTGCCGGCACCTGAAAAGGGCCACGCATTTTTGCAATTTCTTTACTACTATATCCTCCAAGATAAGGGGAGGTAGCCGCTCCATTCTGAAATCGAAGATCATCCAAAACCGATTGAATGTTTTCACGGCTCTCTTCAGCATAGGTTGAAAACGCAACCGAATTGTCAGGTACAGAAGCCGCCTTTCCAGTTGGCTTCATCCATGCTGGGTTGGAGCTGCATGATGCCAACAACACCAAACCGATCGACATCAGGATGGATTTAATCCTTGCGTTCACCATCCTCATTTTCCTCCATTGTATTGATAACAACTAACGCTGTAACTCAGATGAGTAGGACTATTGAACGCTTCATCATCGCGCAACAAGCCATCTGCCTTTAATCGTTCTCTACATGCCTCATAGTGTGATTTCCATGTTTTTTCTACTCTTCCCGATTCTCGATAGGTTTTGAGGTAAGAGTCTTGCCAGAAACACTTGGAAATATCATTGAATTCACCATGTTTACGAGGCATCCCTGCCTTTGTACCAAACACCCTGAAATGCATTTGTCTATTCAGTTCAGGAGGAAAGTGATGATACACATCACGCACGTTCGTCCAGTTGCCGAGTGTACGGTCAAATTTAGTAACCGGCGGGGTGAACATTTCATCAATCCATTCCAATAGTGATCCACTGGGGACCAGACCAAAAGCCGACATTTCACGCGCTTCCAGTTTGGGGTACAAACTTTCGTTATAAAATTTCATATTCTCCTGCCTGGACAAAATGGGGATCACTTTTTCAGAAAACTCCCTGATACTTACCGCAGCAAGCAACGTAACGCCGACGCGCAAGAAAACCGTCCGTTTACACTGATGGTATGCGATGCCCAAACCAGCCCCCATCATTCAGAATCCGCTAATCCTTTTTCGGCTTTGGACAACAGATTAGGCACCAGTTTTTCTGAAAATCCGGAGATAAAGCACCATATAACCAATAGCGCATGCGCTTTCTGACCTTCTGCATTCAATTTGGGAAGCACATCACTCAGAGAGGAAAAATCGGGAAACAAGGTACCTGTCAGAAATCCCGATTGCATAAAATAGAATAAGATCAGCCCAGCCCCCCAGCCTGTTATCCAGCGGACAAGCAGATCAAGTCCGCTGCGCCCAAAAGTCAACTCTTCCAAATGACTCTCTTGCAGCCTTTTTCGAAAACCGATCAACATACTAAAGCCTGCTCCCATTGCCCCCGCAGACATTGCGGTATATAAATAGAAGCCCTTACCATTGCCTGAGCCTGCCGCTTCCAGAAAGTCATTCACGCTGCTACAAAGCTCAGGTAGGAAGAACAAAATAACATTCAGAACAAAGATAAAAATGGATAAATACCATGTATAATTGATATCATCCTTTTTGCTGTGCATCGTTATTTCATGCCTATGCTCATCATTCATCAGGCTAATCAGCAGGGCCTGCTTCCCCTGACCGCTGGCGAGAGCGGGATTGTTATGGTAATACCTGAACACACTTTCACCCAGATGCTTGCGCGCACCCGTAAGCCTTCTACCGATTTCAATATCCAATGTGACATCCTGATACAGGGGAACCAGCAATCGTTCAATTTTATAGGCATTGTTCCAGTTCTTCTCTGCCTGAAGCAATGCTGTAATATCTTGAGATAATTTTTCAAATGTATTCATCTCTTCATTATCTTGTATGCTTAACTTATACCTTGTATCCAGTTCCACATAGTACTGTTCGAGATCACCATCCAAATCATTTATCTTACTCATGACGTTTCCACCCCCATTGCGAAAACACTTCTTCAATATCCCCTAATTCAGATATATATATCCATGCTTGTGCATGACTATTTCTCTGACTTTCCTTTGCCAAAAACCTGCACGACACCAAACTGCAGGCGATTTATTTTGTTGCGATAATTGATATTGTAATAATCATATCCATAGTCCCATCGGGCATATAGTCCCAAATCACTCCACCCAACAGGTACAAACTCACCTTCAATACCAAACTGAACATTGTCTTTTGTCTTTGCTCTTACATTGGCTGATATAAAATTTCTGCCAAACTTGTAACCCAAATGTGCGGTTGCGGAAATATCATATCTTCCCAGCGCTGGCAGTCTGATCCTCTGTTTTTTTGTTTTTCCGGTTACCGTCACCACGTTTGTCTGATAATAATCATTTTGCCCCTGCTCCCAGGTTAAGCCGGTCAGATATTGTCTGACATTCAACTTGGCCCACTTCAGAAGAGACAGATCAGTAACATGATAGTAAGCGAATTCAACATAATCGGTAGAAAAACTGCCGTCGATGGTGTTAATAGCACCGGTAACCGGATCGGTATGTAACCCACTTTGCCCATTGGAATAGTGATGAAACCCCAGTGATAAATAGCGCATAGCTTCTCTGTTCTCACTATTCAGCCAGGCACTGTTCGTGTAAAAAAGTCGAATGCCGGGATTATAGCTCGGGGTTCTCACTGGCGAAGAGTTCGATTGCAGCTGCCGCATCTGGATGCGGATTGGAAAATAGACACTAAAAATATGCTGGTTAAAAAAGCTGGAACTATTGGCCGAATCATCTTTAAACCAACGGTGAAAGGAATCTCCATTCAACAAGTTAAGATGCATGTAAATCTGACCTTCATAAAAGAGATCATTTTGATTGATATTTCCAGTCTGATCAATACCTCCAAGTGCCGTGACATAACTGGCTTCAAAGTACTGCTCCATACTCTTCGAAATCGCCTCAAAACGATCCGTCTCTTTATTACTCGCATCTTGCGTCAATCCACTCACCGGCAACATGGCAAACATCATCAATAGAAGAGAGATCTTCACTGCTTTCATGCGCTCACTCCACAGCATAGACACGCAGTTCTAACCATTCTCAAAAGTAAGCCCCTGCTTCCTGAACCAATCATCACCTTGTCGCTCTCCTCGATTACAAACTTCTTATTATTAAACGGAAAAGCGACCTTATTCTTCGCCCCTTAGAACATCAAATGAAACACAACATCAACCTTAACGCATATAACTAAAACGGCTGCTTATTTAGACATCTCTTTAGTTATTATCACAGCCACTTCTACACATTCAAGCATGTACTTTTCATCGCATTAAGGCTCTGTAGTGAATCCCTCTCCCCTCAAAAGAATTTCCTCCATCAACAACACCCCACCATCTCACAAAAACATTCATCTATAATATATAGTTTAATATCTCAGACTTTGCACGATTAATCATAGCCTCCATGAAACACGCACAATGATAAAATTGCTCTGAAAACCGTCTGTATATCGCCAGTGAACAGGAGCTTTCATCATGATATTCTTGACTTGCAGCCAGCCATTCACAGTCTCATTCTGTTTTGAATCCAATTACGTCGTCTATACCTAGCCAACCGGTCACCCTGCACAGCCATGTTTATCGCGGTGAAAATCGCCTGCGCGTGGCTTTGACTGGCCAATCAAATAGTGGAAAAAGCACTATTTTCCACGCTGTTGCCAGCACCCGCTACCGCACAGGAAAGCTTACTGGCACACATAAACCCTATGCCGAATGTCCGGTACAAATTGGTGTAGATGAAGTGCATTTGGTTGATCTGCCCGACCTGAACTCCCTGCGTGGTTTACAGGGTGATGACCTTGAAGCACTGAAATATCTACTCTGGGGCGATGCACGCCCTTTGATTTCCCTGCACGAACAGCAAGCGCCCCCGGCTCCTTTTTCCCGGCCGGATGTGCTCATTTATGTGATTGATGCCAGTGCACTACAGCAAAGCCTGGAACTTGGCCTTGAACTATCAGAGCTGGGATTACCCGTAGTTGTCGCGCTAAACATGATGGATGAAGCACACCGCAAAGGTGTTGAAATCGATGTCGAACTACTATCAAACAGACTCGGCGTTCCTGTTATTCCAACCATCGCCTTAAAAGGACATGGTCTATCTGAACTGTTTGAACAGGTATTAAAAACTGGCAGGAAACCAGTCTGTCCTCTAACGCAACCAGCCAGTCAGCATATTCAACATTGGGCAGCAAAGATGCACAAACTGATTGATCAGCCGGACATCAAGGCTGCTTTTGCCATGCCCAAATATATGCTGACCATGAATTTACTGGAATCCGATCCATATATACTTTCGGAAATGCAGAGTCATTTCCCTGAAACTGTGCCAGCTATTCTTGCTCTGCATGCATCTGCCAATCAGGAATTACCAAGACCTTTAACCGAAGAGGTCAAAGCAGATCGCCATCATCGTGCCATCAGTATGTTTGATGACGTCGCCAAACTGATCCATAAACCAAAACTGAGTTGGGAAGACCGACTAGACATGCTATTTTTGCACCCTCGCTGGGGTCTGGTCGGTTCACTGGCTGTATTTGCCGCCGTTCTATTTATGGTCTTTGAAGTGAGCACTGCACTCGATGCCATGTCTGCAGCCAGGCTGGCTGAGATGATTTCCAGCTGGCAACCGGAAACAGCTACAGCTGTTGTCGGGCGTGCGGTAGTCGATGGCTTAATCGGACTGATTGGCATCGTTGTGCCCTATATGTTGCCCTTGGTATTGATGCTCGTTGCACTCGAAGAGAGCGGTATCATGCATCGCATTGCTTTTGTCGTGGACCGTTTTTTTCATACCATCGGCCTGCACGGCAAAGTCGCTGTGCCATTTTTGTTAGGGCTCGGCTGCAACGTGCCCGCCATTGCCGCCACCCAAGGGCTAACGAGTGGCCGTGACCGGGTGGTATCCTCCTTATTGATCACCTTTGTGCCCTGCTCTGCCCGCTCTGCTATTGTATTGGCGCTCGGAGCAAAATATCTCGGTGCTATCGGTGTGTTATTACTGTTTATGTTGAGCTTACTGGTGATCGCAACACTCGGGCGATTACTATCACACCGCTATCCAGAGATAAGCCCCGGTCTGATTCAGGAAATCCCGCCCTATGGCTGGCCCAAACTATCAGCGCTACTGCACTCTACCTGGAACCGCACCAGTGATATCCTCACCATTGTTGCACCGCTTCTGGTTGCAGGCAGCGTAATCCTTGCCCTATTGCAATTTGCTGGTCTCGATCAAGCCATCAACACTGCGCTTGCCCCTATCACCGTCTGGGCTTTGGGATTACCTGCTGTATTGGGAGTACCAATTCTTTTCGGTGTACTTAGGAAAGAGCTATCACTGGTAATGATTTATCAAGCCCTTGGCACCTTCGAAGTAGGCATGATGCTGGATACCATTCAAATCAGCACTTTCCTCGTATTCCTGCTGTTTTACATCCCGTGTGTATCCACTTTCGCAGTCATGTTGCGGGTCATCGGGCGCAAGGAAGCACTCTTCTCGATTGCGCTCTCCATCAGCGTTGCGCTCATCGTTGCACTTGCCGTTCGCTTCTCACTCACAGGTATTCAGAGTATCTTTTAGCCTATCTTCTCATCATCACTAAACAGATTTCAGCAATGGTATATTTTCTATCTCTGGCTACGCCAACCTATGCCTATATCCTTAGCCACAACTCCTATCCAAAGGTCAAGAAGGGTAATGATGTACAATCCAACACCCGTAACGAATTTAACGATCCAGAATCTCTCGCACAACCTGGCTTAGTTCACTGTAAATCTCAATAGCTGCAAGGCCATCTTCCGCGACAAGCACACGATAGCCCAAGCCCTCCAGCACATCGCGTCCGATCTCCAGTACCGTTTTGTTATCATCGA
>JAUZQJ010000037.1 GCA_030951045.1 Mariprofundus sp. | reverse complement strand
TTTTGATTGATAACAATCACACCATCAATCGTCGAGTTTAATATACTAAGATATTTCATTGTTTCAATTTCTTCATAGAAAAAATCTCTACCACACAAACATGACACCCATAAGACAATTATGGTTAATCTAGACCATGACGGCCTGCAAAATACAGCCCATCAGCGTTTTGTTTGCGTCAATGCGAGGCTATTTAGCTTTAGCAGTAGATAGCCCCACTTCCGAGTTTTGGGAGAGTGCCTAACGCAAAAGACCCGCGTGACATTAAGTCACGCGGGTCTTTTTTGTTGGTACCGAGAACTGGACTCGAACCAGCACTTCCAAGAGGAAACTAGCACCTGAAGCTAGCGCGTCTACCAATTCCGCCACCTCGGCCTATAGTGTCCCGCACTGCGGGGCCACGAAGGCGCGCAATCATAGGATGGAGCAACATAGTGTCAAGAAAGAAAAACGAAACAGATTCAGGTAATAAGTGGCCAAAAAGATCGGAAAAAAAACAGAATCCGGACGCACGGTCAGGCAACAAGTGGCCAAAAAAGTCTGACAAAAGACAGAATCCCGACGAACAGTCCGGCAATAAAAGCGCTGCAAAAAAATCGCACGGCAACAGTGCATGGGACAAAACAAATGAGCGCCCTAGCCGTCAAAAACGGCAAGCAGGTGGTAAATCTCCCTGGGCAACCGTAAGCAAAAAAGATCAACAAACATGGACAGGCATTGTCTCCGCCCATCCCGATGGTTTCGGTTTTGTTGATGTTGCTGGCGTAGAAAAAGGTTTTTTCCTGCCGCATGAACAGATGAACGGTTTGATGCATGGCGACACTGTAGAGGTGCGTGCGGTGCGCAATCGCGGTCGAGAATCTGCTGAAGTAGTACGCATTGTTGAGCATGCATCATCTATACTGGTTGGCCAATTCCTGATTCAAGGCAATAATGCGCTGGTAAAACCGCGCTCCCGTAAAATTTTGCAAAACATTCTCATTGCCCATAAAGACTGCAACGGCGCCACTGATGGCGACTGGGTGCGCATCGACATATCTCGCGGCTCCGGCCCTCTACGCGGACGCGTGCAGGAGGTACTCGGTGATAACCTTTCACCTTCCCGTCTGATCGACCTGATCGTTGCCGAGCTTGGATTAACAAATGAATTCCCGGCCAAGGTCGTCGCTGAGGCCAACGCTTTCTCAGATGAAGTGGCTGAAAAAGATATTGAAGAGCGCAAAGACTTAAGACATCTGCCGTTTGTTACCATTGATGGCGAAGATGCGCGTGATTTTGATGATGCCATTTGTGTATTGCCACGCGGCGAAGGTTTTGAAACCTGGGTGGCCATTGCCGATGTAGCACATTATGTTAAACCACGTTCTGCCTTGGATGAAGAAGCGCTGGAACGCAGTAACTCCTTCTATTTCCCTGATCGTGTGATTCCAATGTTGCCCGAAAAACTATCCAATGGGCTCTGTTCGCTGAATCCTAACGTAGCGCGCCTGGCCATGACCGTGCGGATGCGTTTTGATGCCAATGGCACACGCCGCTCTATTCATATCTATAACGCAGTCATTCATTCACAGGCACGTTTAACCTATACACAGGTTGCAAAATGGCTCGAAGACGGTGATGAAGGTAGCGTTGAAGAAGCAGGCATTCGCGACATGCTCGATGATGCTGCACGCCTGTTCCAAAAACTGTTAATCAGACGTGAAAGACGTGGCGCACTCGACCTTGATATGCCCGAAGTACGCGCCAAGCTTGAAAATGATGTCGTTGTCGATATGACTGCCTCTGATCGCAATATTGCCCACCGACTCATTGAAGAGATGATGCTCTCTGCCAATACGGCCGTAGCTGAATATATGGAATCACATCATTGCCCGACATTATACCGTGTGCATGCAGCACCAGAACGTGAAGCCATTGAAAAGCTCAATGATTATCTGGCCCCGTTCGGCTTGTTTGTTGTTCTGCCCAAGGCCAAGGATAAAGATGGCAAGGTTAAACCGGGCGCCGTGCAGCATGTGTTGTCGAAATCTGCAGGTAAACCGTTCGCACATGTATTGCATCGTATGGTGCTGCGCTCCATGCAGCGGGCGCAATACACCCCCAATAACGAAGGCCACTTCGGTCTGGCGTATGAATCTTATGCACATTTCACCAGTCCAATTCGCCGTTATGCCGATCTGATTGTGCATCGTCGTCTAAAAGCGCTGATCAAAGGCCAGGACCCGAATAAGGTACAGCATGAAAATACGTTGGCCGAAATTGGTTCGCAGACATCTACGCAGGAACGCAAACAGCAGCGCGGCGAGTGGGATACTCAAGCGATGTTGGCCGCCCTCTTTCATGCTAAAGATGTTGGCAAAACTATGAGCGCGCGTATTTCGGGTTTAACTAAACGTCGCATCTTCTTTGAACTGGAAGGCACAATGGCTGAAGCATCACTGGATGTGGATGATTTGACAGGTGCGTTTATTCTGGATGAAATGGGCCATACCCTTGCTTCCAAGCATAGCGGCCATGCCTATCATCTAGGTGAGACACTGGATGTAGTGATAGAATCCACCGACCCGGTTCGTGGTCAGATCCTGGCTCGCCTGACCGATGATGACTAAGCTTCTTGCGGAATTCTGCTGTTTTGGCATGATTCCGCCCGCTTAACGTGCATACCTACCTATGCCGAGGTGGTGGAACTGGTAGACACAAGGGACTTAAAATCCCTCGGACGCAAGTCTGTACGGGTTCGACTCCCGTCCTCGGTACCACTTAGATATATCAAGAAGTCTAAAGAAGCCTGTAAGCCTTGTGTTTGCAGGCTTTTTTTATTGCCTTAGTTCTCACCTTGTCTTATAATATCTCATGAAGTACCGACAAGATAACGGTATTTATGACGGTACTTTCTAAATTTACACCCCTATATATTAAAAGTACCGTCACGAGGTGGTGATATGGCTCTATCAGACGCAAAGGTAAAAGCCGCAACGGTTCCGGCCGATAAGAAGCAAATAAAACTGGCAGATGGCGGTGGCCTGTATCTTTTGGTGAAACCCTCCGGTCGATACTGGAGGCTAGATTACCGCTTTGGTGATAAGCGAAAGACCATGGCTATTGGGGTATATCCATCAGTCACACTAAAGGAAGCTCGCAATAAACGTGAAGATGCGAAGAAGCTA
>JAUZQJ010000036.1 GCA_030951045.1 Mariprofundus sp. | reverse complement strand
GCAATTCACCCCTTTGGTGATGGTAATGGCCGTGTGGGTCGCGCCTTGATGATGGCGCAATGTTTGAATGCCCGTTTAATGCCCCCTGTTTTTAATGGAGAAAATAGAGCGATATATTTTGCAGCCATGGAACACGCCATGATGCACGGGCGGCATGCCCCACTAATCCGTTTGTTTTATCAGGCTGCAGTAACTTAATAGACGGTATCTGCCCCTTTACCCTTCAAACAACGCAATAACTCATGCCAATGGTAGACCCCGCAAAACACAGATCCCCCACCAATCACAACCTGATAATCAGATCACCTCTCTTTTCCACCTCTGCTTTTCGGTTTCTTCCCTTGATCAAAGTCACAACGGACATCCTTCATCTTGTCGTGCCAGGTATCAGCATCACCATAATCGAAAAAGCCACTATAGTGGGGATGTGTACCACTGATACGGCGGGCATGCTTGATCGGGCACCAGTACTGCTCTGTACGCGCGGCAACTTCGCGTACGAAGGAGATTAACCCATTGCCATAGGAGCAGTAAAAACAGTTGAACTTCTCCAGTGCATTGAGATAGCCCAACTTATGCCGATCAAAAACGATATGATCCCGACGTCGTACTTTTGGGATGCCATAGACAGGAAAGCAGATAAACTGGTAGATAGAGACAAACAGATCCAGCAGACAAAAAGGAATAATAATCATATAGATGAAAGGAGCAGTCAGGGCGACCAATGGACGCGCTTCAACGACATAGCGGGTCAAGCTGGTTTTTAGAGCTCTGTGTCGCTCCAGAATCTCTTGCTCGAAACGAACCTTGCGCCCAATCAGTTCAAAGCGCAGCTCTTCACGCCGTTTGACCAGCTCCAGCTCCAGCTCATCTTCAAGCGTTCTAATTTTGTCGATCAGTTCCATAATTTGTTTGTTCACATGAACCCCCGCTATGAGAGAAGATAGAGTTTAGTTTCTGAAATAGACCACGATCAGATGAAAGCCGAACTTACTTTTGATGGGGCCGTGTACCTTTGAAAGCGGTTTATTGAAGATCACCTGTTCAACCGATTTCACCAATTGGCCCGGATAGATCTCACCCAAATCACCTTCGCACTTTTTTGAGGGGCATAGAGAGTATTTTTTAGCCAGTTTGGCAAAGTCTTCACCCTTGGCGAGGCGCTGTTTCAGTTCTTCAGCTTCCTGTCTGGTTTTGACCAGAATATGTTTGGCCATCGCACTGCGCATTATGTGCTCTTGAAACGCATCATCATGGCCAGAATAGCTAGACAGCAGCACGTACCAAAAACAGAAACAGCCACCATCATCCACTGATCCAAATGCACATAATAGGCTGTAAACATACTCGATGCAGAGGCAAACACGGCCCATTGCAAAAATGACAAGCCATCTACATTCTGAGTTTTATAGGTGATGCGAAGCTGATCCACAAAACCTACCGTAAATGACAGCGCCGCCACCGTGCCCATCAATTGCCAGCCATCAATATTTCCTAAACTCACTCAACACCTCTTTACTGTCACTTAAAACACATTTTCAAACTGAACCGACAGACCAACCATACATATCAGTACCAGCACAGCACCTATCACCTGTTTAAACCTGGTCGCCTCACCTGTCATCAGGTGATCATGCAACTTCAGACCAACCACATGGCCAATAGCGGCGCATGGTAACAACCAGAGGTGGTGCCACCACCAGAAATTCACATCCACCGACCACAATACGGAGAGTTTGATCACCACCAGTATAAACCACAGCACAAACAAGGTGTTGCGCAACATCTCTTTGACCACGTGATGGGTGAACACAGCCACAATAAGTGGTGCCCCAATGAGCGATACACCGGCAGCATAGGCGCCACTCATCAGCAGCACATGATCAGCCCACCGGTTATTGCTGCGGATCTGAAACTTAAACAGATAACAGCAGGCATAAAACAGCGTGGTGAGATAGACAAACACCACCACCCACTCAGAAGGCAGCGTCAGCAGTCCGAACACCCCAACCAGCATGGGAATAATCATGATGGCTAGTGCTTTTTTGAGATAGGCCCAATCAATATGCTGCATGCGGGAACTGACAGTGATCGATGAAAAGAAGAGCAGGTGAATACCAATCAGCGGCAGCCAGACCAGTGCATCATCAACCACCAGCAGCAATAGCGGCAGACCAAGAGCTGCTCCGCCAAACCCCAGACCTGAACGCACAAAGCCGGTCCAGACAAAAATCAGTGCAGCAACAATATATTGCCAATTTTGCAGATCATCCATGTTGCGAAGTACTACTGTAATTATTAAATATCAACACCATTCACCACAAAGGCACAGAGGCACAAAGAAAAAATTCAGAATTATATATATCTAAAAGCAGAGGTGAGCCTAATAACGACTCAACCCGCTTCGCTTCTCCCAATCCAGGAATAACCTTTTTTACCGCAAAGTACGCCAAGTTACGCCAAGGAAATGCAAAGAAAGATGGAACATGAGTGTGCAGCGTGGGTTACACTCATCGGAATATTGATGCCTGTCTGATCTTACTTCGCGTAACTTTGCGCTCTTTGCGGTGAGCGCTTTTGATTCTATTATTCAATAGTCAGGTACGGATCTGTTTTGGGACTGGTAGGGAGAGACCGGTCGAGTTACGCATCAGCAGATGTTTGATCGCTCCGGCATTACCAACCATACGCATGCCCAGACCGCGCGCTTCCTTCAGACCCGGAATGTTTGTCGTGAACACCCGATGCAGTCCTTCCATGGAGCCCATGACCGATAACACATCCGGCATACGCTGTTTCATATAACGATCTAAAACCACCAACTCGCCCCAATCTTCATCAAAGCGTTTGGCATCAGCAATTTCCTGCGCCAATACCATGGCATCGCGCAAGCCTAAATTCACGCCCAGCCCAGCCAGAGGATGAATACAATGCGCAGCATCGCCAACCAGCGCCACGCGTTCACGCACCATATGTTTGGCCAACTGCCCTTTTAACGGGAAAGCAGCCCGGTCACCGGCTTCTGTAATACGACCAAGCACAGGGCCAAAGGTGAGATTCAATGCATCCAAAAACTCTTCATCAGACATCGCAAGCAGACGGTCTGCCTCGGCATTTTCTGCACTCCAAACGATGGAGCAGACATTATCACTCAACGGCAATACGGCTAATGGGCCGGTCGGCAGAAAACGCTGAAACGCAATACCACGGTGCGGATGTTCAGCGCGCACATTCACCACCACACCTTTCTGCGCATAATCACGCTGCCAGACACCGATGCCAGCCTGCTCACGCACCCATGAGCGACCGCCATCAGCGCCTACAATCAATGGTGTTGTAATCACCCGTCCATCAGCAAGCGTTATCTTGGCCGGGTTTTTCGAACAATCTTCTTGTCCCCAGTCACCCGGCTGCCAATCGATGGCTGTGATTTCAGCCGGTGAATAGAGTTCGACATCATCACTATCCAGCAGTGTTTTATGCATAGCACGCTGGGTGCAGGAGTTCTCAATCAGATAACCTAGAGCTTCTTCTTCAATCTCGGATGCATCAAAACGGATACCACCCGGCTCTTGATTATCCCATATCTTCATGCTGCGCATTGGCCCTGCATCATCTTTGAGGTGCTTCCAGACACCCAAACCTTCAAGAATACGTACATTGCCCATCACAATGGCCGATACACGGCAATCTCTATCGAGCGAGAGACGCACTGGCGGCTCACCACGTTCAATGATCACAATACGCAAACCGGTATGCCTTAAAGCACAAGCCAGCGCCAAACCGACCATGCCACCACCAACAATCACTACATCAGCATGATCACTCATGGTTTACCTCCGGGCGTTTAAACTGTTTAAATTGGGCAAGGCCCGATGCCTGTTGCAGCAGCAGATCAGCCAGGGCTGGCACACGGGAAAGATTATCCAACCCCATTCCGCGCAACCATTTCACGCCGGGCACACTGCTACCAAAGATGTGTGACATTGACTCGGTAAATCCGGCCACGGCCATCACATCACCACGGCGATTTTCTGCATATGCCTGCATAAGAATTGATTGACCGGGATCACAATACGCATCCCCTTGTTGCGCTTTGGCGTGCGAGAGCACTTCAATCAGCGTCTCCACATCACGAAAGCCCAGATTCATACCCTGCCCTGCCACCGGATGGATGGTGTGGGCAGCATTTCCAAGCAAAGCCAATCGAGATTGGGCAAATGATTTCGCTATGGTCAATTCAAGTGGAAAGCTGGCACGTTTTGAAACGGAGGTAACCGCACCAAGCTTCGACATCGTGGATGCCCCGGCGGCTTTTTGCAGGGCATAGATAAAGGCCTCATCATCCATCGCCAACAGCTGTGTTGCTTCAGCCGGTGTGGCAGCCCAGACAATAGAGAAACGGCCATCTGCCAGGGGTAAAAAGGCCAGCGGGCCGGATGAGCGGAAACATTCATGTGCTGTCTCCTGATGGCCACGCTCTGTAGTCACCGATGCCACCAGTCCAAAACGATTATAATCCCAGCCAAACACATCGATGCCTGCCATGGCGCGCATCTGGCTATAGGTGCCATCCGCACCAAGCAATAGAGCTGATGAAATAGTTAATTGCTCATCACCACGACGCATTTGAATAGATACCTGATCTTCTAACAGTTCAAAATTCTCAATGCATGCCGGTGCAATCAGTTCAACGGATGATGCCTGCAAAGCCCGATACATCGGTTCGAGCAGATGACCCATCTCCACAACATAACCCAATGCATGTTCTTTATCAGTGCTCTGAAGATCACTGGCATGCAAATCGAAACGCCCACGGTTACCCGGTTCTGTCACTACAATATGATGGATATCACCCAGACCGAGCTCTTCAATCTCTTTCCACAGCCCCAGCGATTCCAGATAACAACGGGAACCATCATTCAATGCCACTACCCGCTCAGGATCACTCGATGCAAACGTTGGCGTGCGCAGCTCAATCACAGCCACACTATAATTCAGCCGATCCAACTCCAATGCCAGCACAGCACCAATGGCACCGCCGCCAACGATAACAACGTCAGAATCTATATGTTTCTCAAGCGCCATGATCCCTCTTTCCCCTACCAAATATATGCTCATATCCTTGCCTGTTTGTGACGGATTGCAAGGCAACTGCACGGGATAGCCAGGGCAATCGCATTAATACTGTCACTTTCCCATTAGCAGTTTTTCCAAATAATCATTATCCCACCCAGCTTTAAGCCTTCGATTCTTAATGCCGATTTTGGATGATGTATCGGCTTTGATCAGATTCAATGCAATATGCCGAACCACTGCCATATTTGCCGCACTATTTCCTTTTCGTGCACGGTCAGTCGCATCTAAACTGCTGATAAAATAACGCGTTTCTTCGCGTTTATGACCGTTGTTACATTCACGCTGTGCTGTTACCGCCATCAATACTTTCAAAGCCAACAGTTGGGGATGTATGCTCCGACTCAAAAAAACACGCTACATCATCATGCAATGCGCCTTGGTTTCCTTTAAGGCTCAACATGTAATCAGCTTCGCCATCGATAATTTCTTCAGCAATTTTGGTTTGGCAGCCCATGGCATCTATAGTGATTACGGAACCTGCAATATCCAGTTGCGCCAATAGCTTTGGTATTGCAGTGATCTCATTGGACTTATCATCTACACGTTGCTGGCCCAGCACCAGCTGATTGCTAGAGGACCAAGCGCTTACCATATAGATCGCTGCTTTGTTGGAACTCGCATCCAGGCTGCGACGCAAGCATTTTCCATCAATGCTGATGATATCGAGTTTGCTGATCTGGCGTAAATCATCCACCCAGCGCCTAAAACAATGGCAGAACTCATCTGTGTTAATCAATGAAAAGACATTACCGAATGTATCATGGGAAGGAATTCCATTTCGAACGACAGTAGATTTGTAAACCACGCTTATTTTGCCTTACCAAACGTTTCAATGGCAACCCAGCTGTCGGCACCGCAAATAGATGCACAAAGCGTGATAAAAAAGATGCCTTTGAGTTCGTGACATTTCCGCCTTTCAATGCGATTGCCCTGTACGTGCCCGCCGGCCACCGTGACAGTGAAGCCGAACAGCTCTACCTGAAAACGGTGACTGACACGCTGGCGACCGTGATTGAGCGCAAACACAACGAACTGCGACTGCATCAGCTGGCGCACAATGATCAATTGACAGGTCTGCCTACCCGCCTGCTTCGGTGCGTACGTAAATCCGATACGATTGCGCGCATGGGTGGTGATGAATTTACCGTAATTCTATCCAACGTTAGTAAAGAGGAACAGGCAGCTCAGATCGCTGAAAAAATCATTGCCACGCTTTCGGAGCCGTTTGAGCTGGGTGAACACAGCCGTCGCATCGGCTGCAGTATCGGCATTGCGCTCTACCCGGCAGATGGCGAAGATATCACCGACCTGCTGAAAAATGGCGATATCGCCATGTATCGCGCCAAGGAGACGCGCAACAGTTACAGGTATTTCAGTCACTTATAACTCGGGTATCTGTTCCAGCATGATCATATGCACAACCCGGTGATCAGTAACGAACCGCCTCTCTAGCTATTTTCGCACTACAACCTTGACAGTTGAAAGGCAGAGAGGAATGCTTCGCGGCGTCTTTCGACATGATCTTGTTTCTACAACGATCATATTGGTAGATTAAAGTCTCCCTGGATCATGTAGGGGTAGAGTGTAAGTGCTTGCCGGGATGGTGAAACTGGTAGACACGTTGGATTCAAAATCCAATGGCTTTACGGCCGTGCCGGTTCGACTCCGGCTCTCGGTACCAGAAATAAAAGGCGAAGTGACTTAATGTCACTTCGCCTTTTTGCGCTAGGCCTGTGCTCTAAAAAAGGTATGACTTAATATCACGCGGGGCTTTTGTGTTAGGCGTCTCTCTAAAAAACTATAATGATTCAATCTCATCCGGGCTTCTTGCATTAGTTTTGAGTGCTAGAAAAGCTCATTACGGAAGCCAAGGAATACTGCTTTTGAGCTCACGTTGATGGTTACCTTATTGTGCGATGAACAAAAAAAAGCCCTTGAGCTGGTTAGCTCAAGGGCTTTTCAATTAGTCGATCTTAGCGGAACAACGCTAGCTAGCTTCTACCATACACATCTTCAAAGCGTTCAATATCATCTTCTTCAAGATAATCACCAACTTGCACTTCAATGAGCTGCACAGGCACTTTACCCCGGTTTTCCAAGCGGTGAACTTCACCGATAGGAATATATGCACTGCCATTTCTGGCAACCACTTTGACCAGATCTCCACATGTCACCGTTGCAGTGCCAGCTACAACCACCCAATGCTCTGAGCGATGCTGATGCGCCTGCAAACTAAGTTTTCCACCTGGCAAGACAGTAATACGCTTGAGTTGATAACCATCACCAGCTTCACCCAGCACGGTATAACTACCCCAAGGACGACGTACGGTCACATGCTCAATATGATATTTCTCACCACCCAGTTTTAGGGAATCTACCAGCTCACGCACGCGCTGAGATTCGCCGGCTTTAGCCAATAAAATCGCATCAGGAGTTTCCACCACGATCATGTCGTCCAAACCAACGGCTGCAATCAAGCGCGACTCACTTCTGAATAGTGAGTTTTTACAATCAATGGCCAACACATTACCACTGATTTCATTGCCATCAGTATCATTAGTCGCAATCTCATGCACTGCATCCCAACTGCCCACATCAGACCAGCCAATATCAGCAGAAACCAGAGATACAATCTCGGATCGCTCCATCACACCATAATCAATAGAGATATCCGGCATCTGATCAAACGTGGTTCTGACCACCTCCTGCCAGACTTCCCCGCTATTCCAACGCTTGCGCATATCTTGCAAGACAGCCCACACATCCGGTAAATATTTTTCGACTTCAGCCAGAATAACTGATGCTCTCCAGACAAACATACCGGAATTCCAGTAATAGTTACCATCATCCAGCATTTTTTGAGCTTTTTCTTTATTCGGCTTTTCAACAAAACGAAGTACGCGGTGAATCCCATCTACACTTTCTTCAGTCTGGACATAACCGAAACCGGTTTCCGGCTGATTAGGGAAAATACCGAATGTTACCAGCCGCCCTGCTTTAGCTGCTTCTACTGCTTGTTGCAGACAAGCCTGGAACGCATCTTTCTTGGATATAATATGATCGGCAGGCAATACCACCATAATGGGATCATCGTCGTTTAAATCTTGCATCAGTGCTGCACTGAGCGCGACAGCAGGTGCTGTATTGCGGCCGCAGGGTTCCAGCATCTGATTCAGCCCATCCAGCTCAGAAAAAGCCTCACCAGTCGCGTGTTTCTCACCCGTAACAACCCATACATTATCTCTTTCGATCAATGGACTTAAGCGGTTAATGGTGGCGCCCAACATACTTTCATGACCATTTAAATTGAGAAACTGCTTAGGAAGCTGTTGACGCGACAACGGCCACAGACGACTTCCGGAACCGCCTGCCAATACCACTGCTTTTAATCTATCACTCATGATCCACCCTCTTACCTTTCGAAAGTTTTATTAATACACTAAACCAAACACCGCACCCAACATCACCTAAACGTATAAAAACAATGTTACGCAAATCACATATTCGTGGATGCTGTTTGTTTCTTAAACCGTCGGCTAACGTTCACAGTTACATACAACCATAATAGACATAATACGATATTCGTCCATACCAATGTCATTGGTGACATGGCCAACATTGAAATCACAACAAAAATAACACCGCCCTGAATCAAATCACCGAAGCGGGTGAAAAACGTATTGATCGCCAACATACCTTCATAGCGTGTAAAACGATCCAGTGGCAAAAACAGGATCTGCTTGGTGGTATTCGCAACAGAATAATCAATACTGTTATCGGCCATTTTCACAATGGCAAACCAAGCCAGTACAGGGAATGCAAGCACCGACATATACATTATCAAATTAATGGCTGCTAAACTGATCAAAGCTCCGCCAACACCAATCACCTGATACAATGGCCGCACTACAAAGGCCTGCAGTACCAGCGTGGCAATATTTACATAGAGATAAAAGCTTGAGTAAAAAGCTCCAATTTCATGCCCGCTCATCTCTGCTGTTACAAAACTGGCCAGCACAAATTCGCCGGTTGAATTAATCAGGTTGAGTAACACTACCGATGCAGCAATCCAGCGTAGGTAAGGCACATCCATCACCCGTTTCAATCCACCCAGCAGATGTTTGATGGACTCATCATCCGCATCTTCATCATGATGGTCTTTACGCAAGCCTTCCTTAGCACCTGGAATAAATACGGCCACGATAAGCATGAACACAGCCAACAACATCAGATTATAGGCACCTAACTCAATATAGAGTGATTTAGCGATCATCGCACCAATCATTGCACCAAGTGAACCACCGATGGCGATATATGAGGTTAGTCTCTTACCCTTATCTACACAGTGATAATCGCTGACCATGGTCCAGAACTGGGAGATCTGAACCACCGAAAAAATACCCAACCAGACAAAGAAGGCCACGCCTATATCCATGCCCGCAGAACCAAGCAAATAAAACACGCCTATATTGCCTGCCAAAAACAGGGTCACAATGAGAAACAACTTATCGCCATGCAGGTGTTTAATAATGTGACTATAAAAGGGTACCAATAACAATAACAGTGCAGCCTGACCCGCCAGCGCATAACTTCGAATAGCAGCGCTGCCGCCATCAAGAATCAATTCTTCTCGAACGGGCTTCATAAGATAATAGGCAAGCAGGATCAGGAAAAGGCGAACAGCAAAACGAAACGTCGCCTTACCCTCTTCACTCTTCATGTCGTCCCATATTCCTTGTGTGAGCTGTTTTATTTTCATTATCTTAGTAGTTCCACTTTTTGATTTCCTTTAAACGCTCTATTCTGATCACCTATAAAATCAAACACCCACTGTTAGAACGGGCTACACGCAACAAATCGATAATGATGGCCTGATTCCACATGCACATTTTTAGCAGTCAACGTATTCGAGTATTCATTGACTTCAGTTTGAATGGGTTTCCAACGATTTCCATCAAGCATCCACAATTCCAGCAGTTCTTCATGGACCCTTGGAGGCACTTCAGAACGCCGTGAATTTTCCTGCGTATATTCAACCATAAGGTCACCAGTAACAGAGACCTTGTCCGTTTTCGTTTTCAACAACCATGAACGTTCAATACATCGGCTCGCAGATTGCACAACAGTCGGCAGATATTTAGGTGTTACTCCACCTTCAATTTTTACTTCAAACGCTGCTTTTGTCTTCAATGGTTCATTCAAATTCAAATGCGCCACAAAATATCCCCAGCTATGATCCACCATATGTAGTGATTCAGAGCCGGCATCGATGTTTCCCTCACCAAGCAATGTTTCAGGCAAATGCATGAATGCATATGGCTGGTTTGGTGGTTCAGGAGCCCATGGGAAATCTCCAAACAGCTTCGTCTTCAGAAAATGGTCGTGTGCAGTAACATAGTGCATCAGTGACTCATACGTTTTCGTAAAATCAGCTTCACCATAAGAGAGGAATGAATCCTTATACACCTCTTTACCTACCACCGCGGCGAGATTTCCAATACGCGCCTGCATCACAGTAGGAGAGAACCAGCCAAACGTTTGTTCTGATCCATTCGGTTCCATACCCGTCAAATGTTTGATTTTATCTTCCAAACGTTTTCTAAGTGCAGGATTACGCAACACTTTATCTTTGATCGGGTTACCAGCTCCTACATCAGGTGGATAATAATATTGGAAGTTATCATTAAAAATTCTAAATTTACGCGTTGCATATTGATCATATGTGCGCCCGAATGTCAGATTATAATCCCACGGTACCACGGTCCATTTCTCTTTTGTGGGGTGATAATAAAGCCAGTAGTTTTTATTATATGTATCACCATTGGTCACCAGTGCATTCACAGCAATCCAGTTAATGATGGATTCATCTTCAAAATATTTTGCCAACACGGTATCTATATTTTCATTGGTCGCCGAATTCACAGATTTTGCCATTGATTTGAGATTACTGAAATCTCCAAATGGCGTAATCTTATCAAAACACAACTCTACACTTTCGGGTGAATACAGATCACCACAGTGGGCTCCATCGTTTGGTTGATAAAACTCTCCGCGTGCATCCAGATTATTGCCTTCAAGAAACTCTTTTCCCATCCACTCAATGGATAGGTACAGACCAGTTTTCTCACCCTTATTAAAGGTTACGCGCGTAAAATGTACTTCCGGCACTTTCATGCCAAGAGCAGCCATCATTTTCCAGGTCATCCATTCTCGCATCAAGGCTTTATCAGATGCCATAGAACGCAATGCCATGCGGCGATGGCCATACCAGCGCGCACTCTCTTTATCCAATTTAATGAGTAAGGATTTTTTCTTAAATATACGCGTCGAACTACCCAGCACCTTTATTGTGCCTGACAAGCGATGTCGCCCCGTGGTTAAGCGCATCTCAAATGGAGAAAGATCATACTGTCGCTTCAGGAAGATCGCTTCCAGATTATCCTTGCTAATACGGATGTGAATGTCCTCAACAGGAATCTTGTATAAAGCTTCCTCCAGAGCCGCATATGAAAAATTAAACACTTCACCTTTTGAAATTCTATCTTTATACGACAGCATATTGTCTTTGCCGATTAATACCTGCGTATGTTCAACGTTAAACTGCTCTTGCTTTCTCAATAAATTCGCTTCAATCCAACCGATTTTACCACCATCGATCTGTGGATTCACTCTCACCCAACCATTGCGCTCTTCCAGCCAAGCAACCAGATCACCTTTTTGAACAGAGCCTATTAAATCAGCCAAATCCCCTGCCGCGGCATGCAATGGTACCGTACGTACGACCAGATACATTTGGCCGTTTTTCCCCATACTTTTTACAGCGGGTGATAGCATTGAGCGTGTCACACCCATGATATGGCCAGGATGCATTGCGCGCACCAGGTACTCGTTAAACACCCAGCCTGTTTTTCCACTAATGGTCATGCGTACTTGTTTCCAATCACCACTGTGGCCGATTTGCTCGGCTGACTCATTCCTGCCGCCCCATGCAACCTTTTCAAATTCTTTGCCGGGGCCTGCTCTTAAAGTACTCGTCTGCTTAAAGAAATGTAGTTTATGATCAGAATCATCAATGGATTCCTCTGGTAACTTAACAGCCTTATCAGCATTCACCATCATCACAGCTGGTGCCACATCAGCATTCGCATTGATCGCCCCTTGCGGGGTTGCACCGGCTTTTACCGGGGTCAACAATCGCTTGTTTACCCAGCCTATACGTTTATTCGCCTGCAACTGCACTCGTAACCAGTCACCATTGCGATCCTGCTCTAACGCATATACACCTTCACCGGCCCAAGAAACCACATCATACCTTACAGCCGGTCCTGCTCGTAAATTAGCTTTTTCATTAAAGCTATAGAGCTTACTGATCGCGCTGGATGTTTTTTTTATATCAGTTACCTGAACGGCTTTCGGCTCAACCTTTGCAATAACCGGATCAGCTTCGATATTCTCACGAACTGGAGCTTCAATTGACGGCTTATGATCACTGGCTTGCGTCATGCGCACAGGAAGTACAGTTAAACTGGCTGATGGGGTGCTCGCTGCTGCTGCAGCACTTGCCACTCCTGCACCCGCCGCAACGAGATTCAGCGATTGAGCATAAACCCAACCAATCCTTTTACTCACCTGCAATTGAAGGCGTACCCAATCACCGTTGCGTTCAAGTTCTGTTGCCTGCGCCCCCGCACCAGCCCATGAAACTGAATCAAATGTTGTTGCAGGCCCATCTCTAAGGGCTGCTGTACGATTGAATGTATAGGTCGCTTTTTTACTCTCGGCAGGCACCACTTCTGTCTGGGTGGCTTCTACATTAGGGCTTGTCTGCTGCGGCATAGCTTGTACGTCGCGTTGACTCTCCACCATGCTGTCAGGAGTAACGGCAGCAGTATCAACGGCTTTAGCCGTGCTGGAGCGATTCACATCTGTAGTTGTAAGCGGCTCAACGGTCGCCTTCTGCACTAATTGTTCCGGCTCATTAACCGGTTCGTTGACTGGTACTGGTTCGTTGACTGGTACTGGTTCGTTGATAGGTACTGGTTCGTTGATTGGCTTATTAACTGGTTCGTTAACAGGTTCGTTGGCTGGCTCATTAGTTGGCTTATTCGTCATCACTACAGAAGTAGCAACCACATTGCTACCATCCAAAGAAGCGGCCTCAACCCAACCAATACGACTGCTATCCTGCAAACGCACCTTCATCCATTTGCCATCCTGCTGAATGGTCTGAACCCGGGCACCTGATCCAGCCCATCCCAACACCTCTGACAAGGCACTGGGACCAACCCTGATGACTGTTGTTTGCATCACCATTTGTGATGCTCCTAGAGGTTCATTTGTCTCTGTGTTGGCAATCGTTTCAACAACATTATTCAATGCAGGTACGGGTTTCGCTTCAACACTATCTATCGCATCTGATGCAGGAACACTTTTTTGGATGGGTTCTACTTCAAACGTTGCAGTGTCCGACACTACATTTTCAGGAATACTCAACGATTGGTCTGCGGCCGGAGATAAAGGCACACTAGCCATCGCGTCGGCAGTCTGAGTACTCGTTGCAACAGACTCCTCTTTTGCAGACATTTTTATTGCATTTTCCGCAATGGGAGCATCCACTTCGGTTGAAGCACTACTCACCAACTGAACTGGAAACTGTTGCAAACCAGTGTTATCAGGGTCAAGCATAGGCTCGCTTTTAGCGACCTGTGGTTGAACCGATACAGGCAACTCTTTTTGATCCGATTCTATTACCGGAGGCATCTCTTCATTGCTTGCAACAGGCTGCTCAGCTACACGTTCCGGAGCCATTTCCTGAGATACAGCACCATCCTCAAACAATGGCGTTAAACGCCCACCATCCACATGATCCTTTGAAGGAGTCATCTCTTGCACAACAGGCTTTGATGGAAGCACTTGCTTCTGATCTGCCACAGCTATATCGGTAGATTCCGACAGAGCAGGTGTTCCGTTTTCAAATTGTGGCGATAGATCAGATTCAGGCTTCGGTGACAGTTGCAGATCATCATTCACGACCACAGCTGGGAGCGTTGATTTTTTAGTCCCTATATTATCATTCAGAACCTTCGACGAGCCAACATTCACAGACTCACCAGAAAGAGAACCACTATTGACCCAACCCACATCACCACTGGAAAATATTCGCACTTTTTTCCATGCACCAGCACTATTCAACTCAATAGCCCGGGCTCCTTTTGCAGCACTACCGGTTGGTACATAAAAGCTATCAGGGCCCTTGCGCAAACTCGTGTCAGCCTGCAAGCTATAAACATCTCCCTCTTTCGCATGCACCACACCAACGGCCACCGCTATAGTTAGCAGTGGCAGCAGACACAGTTTTAGAGATTTCTTTGCTTTCATTCTAGTCCATCCAACGGTAGCTAAAGCCCCAGCCTGCAGTGTAATCAACAGGTGAACTGCGGCCGAAGAATGCTTTTCCTACTCGAACGTTTGTTGACCATCCTGAATTTACAAAAGCATGGCTATACCCCAGCGACAATGCGGTTGAATCACTATTGGTTAAACTTGATGGAATCTGATTATAAAAAAGTGTTTTCTGCAGGCCATTATTCGCCATAGCAAAACTATTATTGATGCGTAGTGACATAAAGTTACCTGTCTGCTCAAAGTTTGTTTCTGTAAAGGCATAACTCAACTGGCCAAAGGAGGTTATAGAGTTCCCCTTACTGGCAAAGAAATAGGTCAGCTTAGTACCCATTTTCCACGCCCATGAACTCCGCTTACTTAAACCAGCATCAGATGCAAACTTCAGTCCTAACGACAAACCTAAAGCCCCACGCCCCAGAGTCGCTGGACTATTACCATCATAACCACCGGGAATGATCAATGCCCCTTCCCATGCTGCTGTATTGGCATGATTCAATCGTGCACGCACACCGATTTGAATATCTCCTATACCGGACGCCTGGCCACCGAACTTTGTCGTTGCAGGTCTGATCTTGCCTGTAACCCGATTAATACGCATGGAGCGAAATATTTGACCACACTTACGGTAAGCAAAGGTCACATTGGCATAGACTGTATAAAAATAAGAATATCCATACTCATAACCCTGAACCAAATTCGCATTTCTACGTTTACAGACAGAAAGAATTTTATTGCGACTTGCATCCCAAATGGCATTGCCACCAGCAAAACTGAGATCTGAATTATATAGCGATTCACCGCCCGCAAGCATGCCCACCCCAGCATATGCTGAAGGTGCCAGAGATAGACCTGCAATTAATATGATACATCTAATTATCTGTTGCCATAGTCGAATCAAATCCACTCCTTTAATCCGCATGATCAAAATTTCCAATAACGCCGAATAACTTGTTCGGCAGGTTTATTCTGAGGTGTGTAATCAGCATCCATCCTGCCACCAATTGACGCATCACTGTACCACGCCCAAATAAAGACACCATTGATCCAAGGCTGATCCAGTGCCCTCAACCAAATATCTATTGCATCACGCTGTAATCTCAAATCCACACGAGCATGTTTCAAACTATGCCACTCCCAGGGCTTGGCAGATGCACCAGCAGCTGAGGGCATCCCAACCTCCAGCACCCAAAGCGGAAGATCAATTTTCTGCACAGAACGTTGTAGTTTTTTCACGGCATCGTGAACAAGCGACTGCATTTCGTCATATTGTCCTGAACTACCAAGTGAAGGGTATAGCGTTAGCGATACAGCATCCAACTGATTCCAATATGGAAATGCCTGAACACCTTTCACGTTATGCGCAGCATAAGTGATTTTACCATGGAACACTGTGCGCACCCGATGAATCAATCTTGGCCAATCCACATATCGAGAAGCCTTGGAAAGCTCTGTGCCTATCACAAACGTTTGAACCTGATGTCTTGATGCAAACTTGGCATACTCAACAATATGCGCTGAATAGCTTTCAAACCACTGGTTCCAATCTCTCTGACTGCGATGAGAAATCGCACTTGGCCAAGCATTACCCACCAATATTTGCGGCTTAAGAATGACTTCAAGGTTAAAGTCATGGGCATATTCAATCGCATGTGTTAGTTGATCAAAGCTTACAGCATCTGAATGCCTTACCTGCAGAGACGATGCGGCATTTTGTTCAAGAAACGTAATAAGCACCACTGCATTGCTGCCTACATTACTCACTCGTTGCATTGAACGCCGTGCCTGCGGTTCATTCCAGCCGACATTCTTATGCTGCATCACATTAAAACCACGCAGCATGGATTGATTTTTTAATTCACCAACAGACGCACATCCAGCCAAAAGGCCGACAGCAGATACGGTGAACCATAATAATAAGCGCTTATGCATGTATTTTCCGATATACACGCCAGCCAAGCTTATCATAGACCAACTTATATCCACTCATGCCATGGCTATATAAATGTGGATGTCTAATATTTATTCGATCACGCTTACCCGCCAATGTACCCGGATCAGAGGCTACTATCTGCTCCACGTCAGGAATACGTTGTCGCATTGCAGACTTGAATCCGTGAGAATAAGACAATAAGAGACCTTCCGCATCACCTCGAGCTACTATCACGCGATAAGCGGTTCGCTCATAAATAATGGTCGGCATTCGGTGAACGTTTAACCATTTTCCCAATTGATAGTCGGCATCGTCAACAATCGCGACAGAGGTATTCTCTCCTTGTAGTGCCTTGTACCAACGCGTCATTTGTGGGTTTGCAGTTTCAACAAATAACCACCAGCCGCCGGCAACACTGACCATCAGAAAAATGACCAACAAAGTAAATTCACGTCGCGTCTGCATTTTTACATATGTAAGCTCTGCCATCAGTCCCGCACTCACCAGGGTTAAAATCTCAAAAGGATGCGTAAGATAATGCTGACTTGTCGCAATTCCGATCGCAATGAGCGGATGCAACATCAATACAAATGTTGCACGAAAGCGATGGTTATCATCGATAGTATCCAGTAACAAATAAATGGATACCGGATATGCAATCAACAAATAGCCCGTAGCTACAAGGAACGGTTGAAAGAATTCACCGCCATAATCCTGCAACCATGGGTATTGGGCAATTGAAAGCATTCCACCTAAAAAGGCGGAATCCGCATTCGTAATAAAAAATGAAAAACTGCCTTCAAAAATCCAGTTCATATATGCCCATGTACCCACTGCGAAGGCAAACGGAGTACCGATAATCAGGTACAGACTCATTGGTGATATCATGATAGCGCGAATTGGAGCGATCAATACAATCAGAGGAATCAAAGCCACAAAAATATAAATTGCAGTGCCATCAATAAAAAAGAATACAACGAACACAACGGCCATCGAAATGTATGAATGGATATCATGAACGGTAATAATATGCTGAGCAGAACGATACAACAGATAAAACGTAATCATGGTAAGTGAAATATGTCCACCCGACGTTGCAGCCCACAAAAACGCAGGATGCAATACAATCAATAACGCCACGATTGCCAGCCTTGTCTGGGTAATATCCACATCTTTTAAATCTCTGGCCCACATCCATAACAATAAAGATGTCGCAAGGATTGACACCAGATATGGTGCTGCCCCAGTATCAAGACTTGGTATAAAATAGAATGGAATCAGCAGATACAAGGGAAGATGCGGTGTTAACATGGTCAAGTTTTCAAGCAGAACATCCTCTGAACCCAAGGCTGAAATGACAATCGACCAACTCTGCATCGCACTTTCAAGGAAAAAACCGTTTGACAATACCCAAACAGTCAATCCAACCAACATTATGGTCAGGAAAACTAAAAGCCATGTACCCTGATGATGTGCAAAGCTCCATGACTGCGTGTGCACCCGAGATGTATTAGCTCTGTTCATTTAATGCGCACCACTCTTACTGGCAAGCGGTGCTGAATGCGGTGCGCCACCTGTTTCATGATCTACTCCAAACGTAGTAAGGCCATGATGCGTTTTTTCCCAATAGAATGGATTATGAATCAACTGCCACAAACCTTTATAAGCCGCCCATGATTGCAACATCCAATAAAATGGCACTGTAATTGCCCATGGAATCAAATTAAAATATTTACGTTTAAAACCACTCAACATGAACAGATAAATAAGAAAACCATTGGCAATCGACAAATTAAACAAGGTAATATAAAGCACTAACGGAGGGAATAATGGATCGAAATAGGATGTACTCGTCAGCAACCAGACCGCATAAAACAGTGCCATGACGGGCATAAGCAGAGCACTAAAAATAGTACCCCCAATAAAAAACTGGAAGCCCCAAAAACCAACGTGACCAAGTTTACGATAAAACGAAATCGGGGTACGCATATGCACCAGATAACTCTGCATATATCCCTTTAGCCAGCGCGAGCGCTGCCGAATCCAATTGGGAATGGAGTTATTGGCTTCTTCAAATGTGGTAGAGTTCAATACACCAACATGATATCCCTTCTGCACCAAACGCACGCCGAGGTCACAGTCCTCGGTCACATTATAAGGATCCCATCCATCCATTTCACGCAACACATCCATCTTAAAGTGATTTGAAGTACCACCGAGAGGAATAGGAATATTCAGAGCATCTAATGCCGGCAGATAAAAATCAAACCATAACGAATATTCCATGGTAAACATACGTGTTAACCAGTTTTCTGTGGCATTAAAATAATTAAGTCGCGCCTGAATTACGGCAATGTTGCGAGCACCTTTTCGGAAGGCAATCACAGCCTTTTTCAGCTGATCCGGTTCAGGAGCATCCTCTCCATCATAGATCGTTGCCAATTCACCTCGACAAAAGTGCAATGCATAGTTACATGCCTTGGGCTTGGTCTTGGGCAAGCAATCCGGCACGCGAATAATTTCAAAAATCCCCTCAAGACTCAGCTCTTTTGCTTTATCGATCGTCTCGTCATCATCTTGTTCAAGAATAAGTTTGATATCGAGCTTGGACAAAGGGTAATCAATCGAACGCAATGCCTGTGCAATAGCTGGGAGCGTAGCTGCCTCATGATACATGGGTAACAAAATCGAATAGACAGGAAGCGTTCTTTCATCCAATGCAGCCACTTCTTCATCCGTCACCACATTATCAAATTCTGGATCACCACCCACCCAGGTAAGCACCATACGCAGACCGAAATTCACCATCAAAAACAGTGAAATACCGAAAATCAGTACAATGAACGCCTCTAATGGCCAAAATGCGATAATGACCATGCTCAAACTCATCAGGATAAACAAAAAACGCAATTGCTTTGGAGTAATCACTTCACTGGCAGAATATTCCGGTTGTACATTGGCCAACTCATGTACAGCCCTTTCACTATAAAACATATCGCCAATGCTCTGCAAAAACCAGATCACATCGAATTTGGAAGTAATAATAAAATCAAAGGGTTCACCAACAGTGTTTCCCACCAACGCAAGCAATTCCGGATTCACATCCACAACAGCAACTAGCAACAGCCCATTTTCTCGCCGCCATGGTACAAACAGGTTTTCAGAATAGGTAGATAAATTATCACGATCAATCACATCACGGTCAGGAGCTTCCTCCAACAAATTTACATTGGGTTTGCCAAAATGCTCCGCAAGCACCTGCCCTATCTGATAAGATGACACCCACCCTTTTGACAGAACAATATCACCAAAACGGGTTCCCCACTGCTGTTGAATTTCAAGCAGCTCTGCCATCTGATCCTGACTTATCAGTCCTTTTTCCAACAACAGATCACCGATAAGGCCGCGCCGGAAATGATCTGACAACACAGTGTAAAACTCTGCCGGATTCACCCAGCCATGGGACAAAATGATATCCCCGATTCGGCCGCCTTGATTGCGCTGTTGATCAAGTGCCTGATCAAGTTGCTGTTGAGTGATCAATCTATCACTCAACAGCATCTCGCCAATTTTAGGCCTTACTAATCCTGCCTGGGTACTCATCCTTGTAATTACCGTTTCTCATCAAGGTGGTCCAAATCAGAACTTGGGTGAGTCGTGTGATCTTCATGCAGATGTGCAGCATGACCACCCTGCATCTGATCTTCATCCGCCTGATACATAGCATCATCATCTTCACGTGCCAGTTTATTGATTCTGGACATACGATAGAGATAAACTACTACCATTGTCATTAAGAACCACAACAGCACCATCAACCAGAATTTATACTTACCCAGCACATCAAACCAGTCTTCAACATCAGGGTAATAGACTTCAGCCAATGTCGGCTCCGATGAGTCCAGGGTCTTCGCCACACCGTGTGAATCAATAAAGGCGACATCATCTTCAGACAATTCAAGCCGCTCAATTTTTGACAGATCCTCTGCATCAGAAGGTGCGATCCACAAACCGTATGCCGTTGCAGATCGGGCTATTTGCGCAATCGTAATTTTGGACAGTTGATCCACATCGAAATACGACTCGCCATTTGGCGCTGTGATTTTCACACGACCGCGATCAAAACGAACCGGTGCGACAATATCATCACTGAGCGTAAAGTGCCCCACTCCTACAAATGGTCCTTCAGGAGCCAGCACATCACCAGCTGCCATAAAGTGCAGTCGTGTATGATCAATAATCAGCGGGAAATCAGCCGATAGTCGTGACATCAAATGCAGAATCTGCTCAGGTTTATCCAAATAAGAGTCTTCCACATAAGTATCAAATCCAGGCAAGAAATACTTGGCTAAATCAGAAAAGGCTTTCGGTGCATCAATTTCACTGCTCTTCACCACCAAAGTACTATCCGGAGTAATTTGAACATAATCGTGCGGCATCACGCCTTCACAATTACCTTCCACAACATCATGCTGAACTACGATACGGATATCATTAAACTGCCTCTGATACTCTTCCGGAAGATTGACCGTGAAATGTTGCTTCATACCATGATTTTCCAAACGCGCCGCTTTCACCAGGACATCATTAAGGAATACATATAGCTCATAGGTAGGGTCATTGTCCCAACGCACAGGCGCTACGATATTAAGGTTCAGCATCTCCGGCTGTGTACCCATCGGTAAAGCAAATGGATTAATCACAGTGTGCCAATTGGTTTCTTTGCTTAGCGCTCTGGTACTTATATCCATACCCAGTTTCGCCAGCGGCAGAGCAAAGAATCCTGAGTCATCACCAGCACCCTGCATTTCAACATGTGAGTGAATATTGTCAGGTCTGAACACCCGGTAACGTTCCGCAGCCGCCAGCATTTTCCATGTATCATCCAGCAGGTACATCGGCTGAATATCATATGGATCCAACAGCACTATAGCTGAGCGATTGGCAAACTTGGCCAGCACAAGGTTACTTGCCCCATCCAAAGATTTATTTACACCCACGCCCTGAGCGACAACAGGATCAAGCGATGCTCGGGGAGCAATCACGATATCACCAACTTCAGGCAGCCTTGTGATTCTCACTGTCTTGTCAGCATCAACCAGCAACGCCATCAATGCCAGAGTGGAAGCAAATTGCTCCTTACTCAAACGACCTGCAGACAGACTAATAGTCACATCCTGAGGTAACATGCGCCACGCATCACGAATAGACTTCTCGACAGGCTGATAAGAAATAGACAACGCACTCTCAGGCAGCACATGCAGGAAAATATCACTCAAACGCCCATCAAAGCAGCGATTATCCGAAACAGGCAAGATAGACGTCACAGTCACTTTCACCAAACTACCATTAAAGGCCGATGAGGGCAGACGCACATCCAGCGCATGCATTGAACCATCAGCAGGCAAGTTAATTTGTTTTTGAGGCACATCATTGATAGACACGCGCACATTCGCCAACGGCAGTAAATTTGGCGATGCTCTGAACACCAAACGGAAGGCGCCATGTGAAATCATGGAGTCCAGTGGTGCAGGAAAATAAAATGTCTGGGCATGCACACCATTTGCACCTTCAAACAGAATCCCTGTAGTCAACCCGATATCCTTCAGGCTCAACGTTCTGGCAAGATAGGGTGCATTAGATACAGGCGCTGCAGCCTCAGGCAATGTCTTCAAACCCACAGCAATAGGAGCAGGTTTCGATAGCGCCTTATTTTTCACTGCTTTTTTAACATAAGATTTTGACTTTACGACTTTACGCACTGCCTTACGCGTCACTGACGTCTTCATCCAGCCCTGTGCTCCAGTACGCTTCAGCGATACAAACACCCAGGAACCCCGGCGATCCATCTCAACCATTTGTTCTCCGATAGCAGCCCGAACCAGCTCTGTGGATGTTTCAGCAGGATTAGCATACAAACTTGCATTGGCTCCGGAAACCTCTAATCGGTCACCTACAGCAGCATACGCTGCGGGAGAAATCAATACCCCGGCAAACAAAAACAGGACTGTTAGCGACAAAACCCGCTTTACATTATTTTTCACACACATATAAAAAACCATATATTCCCCACCCAATCCATTGACTCATTTCATTACAGTCTGAAAACAGCGCTTAGATTTTCCGGAGCATACTCAGTGAAAAATATTTAATCAAGAAAGGAGCGCATCAAACCTTAATAAAACACACATTATATTTATATGTTTTCTCAAAAAAGAAAGCGCATTTAGCTTTCCCGGAAGCCTTTCCTGCTGCAAGTTAATACAAGCAGCATTTCAGGAAATAAAATGAACAATAATTCGCAATCACATCACCATCAATTAGGCACACAGCGCCAACTATTTGCGTGTATATGCATCAATACGGGTGGAGCTTGGCATCTCAGGCATGCTCTTTATCAACATTGGAGCACCAGCCTCCATCGGCACTGTCTTCGGCCGACGCAAACTCTGACTTATATAATGCGCAGCACGCGATACCACGCGCAACAAATCATCGCGACTTTCATCCGCATGTTCCAATAAATCATTGAAATTTTCATACGGCAAGAATTCCTGCCCTAAGGGCAATATATTACTATAGCCATTTGCCACATCTATTACTTTCACTGAAGTTAGGTCTATACCCATAGAGAACCTGTCACTATACAACACATCTCTACTTACCGGGTCAATCATCTCAACCACCACCATCAACGATGGAAAATAGCCATCATCCACTGCTTTTGACCAAAACCCCATCTGCTGCAAGCGAATATGCAGCAAGCCATCGGTCGATTCCCGCAATGACTTTTGGCTACCTTTAAAATAGTCCCAAAACCTTTTATTGGATGAGTTGGCTTGAAAACCCTGTGCCGCCAGTGCTTGCAATAATGTTTTCTCAAACAATGTTACGCACATTTGATGCACCGGGCCGGCATGCTGTTCATATCGGAAAGCATGATTAGCAACAACCACAGCATCGGCCATCAAACCTGACGAGCCCATAGCAAGAAAGAGTGGATTCACACGACGAACCAGCAATGAATTACCCGCCTCGATCTGCGCAACTTCAATAGTCTTCACATCTTGTACAAGGTAAGGCTTTAGCGGCACCATTCCTGCACCACAAGAGCACAGCATTAGAACCGCCACCAATAAACAAGTTTTCATTCCCATCATTGTACGCATCACAACCAAAAAAAATATCTCTATTCCAAACTTTATCCCATGAAATCACGGCAACCAAAAGAAAAAAAGGGCCGGTATAAACCGACCCTTGCAAATGGCTCCCTGAGCAGGACTCGAACCTGCGACATATGGATTAACAGTCCACCGTTCTACCAACTGAACTATCAGGGAAAATGTGCGCGAACCGTAATGAGCAGCAGTATGACTGTCAACACGAATTTACAGTGTAGGATGATACGATAATTTCATAATCCTCGAACCATTTCAAACAAAACGAAAGGACAGTTGCACGCGCCCCCCATAGTTGCCAATATACATGCGTATTTCTAACGGATGCATTTTGCGTAGCCCTAACAGTTTCCTGCCATCAGCTGCCAGAAAAACAAATGCTAGCGTTGTTCAACCGTAGTATTCAAATTTTATAGGGAGGGCTGTTTCTTTTGAGTTTTGGTGCAATCTGGAAATCAAACTGGTTCGTTGGTGGCATACTGACGTTACTCTTTGTACTGGCCGTCCAACAGCAAACATCACCGATGAAAACTATAGAACGCATGATCTATGATGTATTTGCCACCCAGACCACTACATCACCTGACGATCAAATTGTCATCCTGAACATAGATGCAAGCACACTACATAAGAAAGGGCTTACACCCCGACAGGCCATTACATCATCCATTCATACACTCACCGCAGCCAATGCGAGCTTCATTGGCATTGATGCCACTTTAAAAAAACCAGCCACCCCATCGACGATAAATCCCAACAACAGTCATGACGCGCTGGAAGACGCCGTCCGTAATGCCGGCAACATCGTATTACCTCTCTACTTTGAGATCGATGAGACCAACATTCAAAGCCAGGCAACCATGCCCGGTTATTTCAATGCGATGGCGCTCAAGCATGTCAATACAAATCAGTCAGAAGTTCCCGTTTATGCCTCTGGAATGTCTGCCCCCTACAAAGAGCTCTCTTTAGCAGCTGCCGGCATAGGACATATGAGCATCATTAATGATAGTGACGGCGTGGCAAGATCTGAAACCATGATCATCGCCTATGGAAAGCATTATTTTCCATCATTACCACTGCTATTGGCGGCAAAATCATTAAACATTCCCCTTGATGATATTCGCATACACCTGGGAGATGACATTGAACTGGGACCATTAAGCCTCACTACTGATACGCAAAGCCGTATATACCCTTCATTTTCTCAAGCTGGCGGCACACCATTTTTTCAAACCTATACATTCAGTCAATTGCACGAAGGTAAAATTCCCGCAACCGCCTTCAAAAATAAAATCATCCTCATTAGCAACTCTGATCATCGCTCTGAGCAAACATTCTCCAGCCCCGGAAATCAGAACATGGCACGCATTGAGTTTAGCGCCCATGTACTGCGAAGTATTTTGCACAAGCAACTCTTTCAACGCCCAAGCTGGACATACAGCGCTGAAGTAGCCCTTCTACTTATCATCGGCCTGTACCTTATCTACCTGCTACCACGCATTTCAACCCGATCAGCTGCCACTATATCGGGTCTGGCATTCATTGTATTAATAGGCAGCGATCTAATCGCACTGCAATATTATTCCACATGGCTACAAACGACTATGGCCGCCTTACTGCTCCTTATTGGGCACATTGCCGTCACATACAAACAACGCTTTGTATTCAAAAACCCTAAGAAAAAGCCTCTAAAAAACTTACACAACACCAATAAAATGCTGGGCACTTCTTTCCAGAATCAGGGCATGCTGGACCAGGCCTTTGAAAAATTCTTAAGTTGCCCGATTAATGATGATATGCTAACTACTCTTTATAAGTTGGGTCTTGCCTTTGAGCGCAAACGGCAATTCAAGCAAGCTACAGCAGTATATGAACATATCAGCTCCCACAACCCCGATTATCAGGATGTTACTTCTCGCATGAACGCTACTAAAAACAGCGATGACACTACATCAGATAGTTATTCAAACACTGCACTTGCGACCCTGCTACTGACAGGAAACAATATTCCTACATTAGGCCGCTATGAAATCATCAGTGAATTAGGCAAAGGTGCCATGGGCACTGTTTATCTGGGCAAAGATCCTAAAATAAACCGCAAGGTTGCCATTAAAACCATGGCACTTTCGCAAGAGTTTGAACCGGAAGAGCTTGAAGATGTTAAGACCAAGTTTTTCCATGAAGCTGAAATTGCAGGCATGCTCAATCACCCGAACATCGTTACTATTTTTGATGCCGGCGATGAACATGACCTGGCCTATATCGCCATGGAATTTCTTGATGGCATTGATCTCTCACCCTATACTAAAAAAGGTAGGTTATTGCCTTTCTCCACAACGCTAAAGGTCGTTGGAAAAGTGGCTGAAGCATTGCAATATGCCCATAGCCACGGCGTCATTCATCGCGACATTAAGCCTGCCAACATCATGATATTAAAAAATAAATCTGTAAAAGTGACCGATTTTGGCATTGCGCACATTATTGATTCCAGCAAAAGCAAAGCAGGTGTTGTGCTGGGAACACCATCTTATATGTCACCGGAACAACTTTCAGGAAAACCACTGGACGGTCGCTCCGACCTATTTTCACTTGGTGTTATGCTCTATGAGCTGGCAAGCGGTGTGCGCCCTTTCAGAGCCGAATCACTATCCAAATTAATGTATAAGATCGCCAAACAACCACACGTTGATATTCGCGAACATAATCCAGATGTCCCCGAATGTATTTGTCAGCTTATTGATGAGCTACTCACTAAAAAAGCGGCTCAACGCATTGAAACAGCCAGTGACGTACTGGGAAAAGTATCGCTCTGTCTGCAATCGCTAAAGAACAACGGAGAAAGTCAGTGATAACAGTAGATATGTTTGCCATGACCGATGTCGGAATCAAACGCGATCACAATGAAGACTGTGTACTTATCACCCCTTCACATGGTATCGCAGTACTTGCCGATGGCATGGGCGGTTACAATGCAGGAGAAGTAGCCAGTGCAATGGCTGTTGATATCATCACCGAGCACATGAAAGATAAAATATTTAACATGCCGCAAGCACAGATTGATAAGGACATAGGCTTCACAGGAGAATCAGTACTGCTTAGACAAGCGATTAAAAAATCCAATGACTCCATTTATAACACGGCACAAACACAATCTGAATGCGCTGGCATGGGAACAACAGTCTTGGCATCTGCATTTTACGGCAGCCATATCACAGCAGCCCACGTGGGAGACTCGCGTATGTACCGTCTGCGTGATCATAAACTCACACATGTCACAGATGATCATTCTCTGATCCACGAACAGGTACAGCGCGGCCTGCTCACCGCTGATGATGCGCGCAACTCCACGATCAAAAACCTTGTTACCCGCGCCCTTGGTGTCGCTCCGGAAGTGGAGGCTGACATCGTTGAAGATATAGTGCGTGCTGAAGATCTTTACCTCATGTGTTCAGATGGATTAACCGATGTTGTATCCGATGAAGATATCTGCCGAACCCTGATACACAGTAAAAATAATTTGAAAAAGTCATGCACCCAGCTCATTCAGATGGCCAATAATGCAGGCGGCCCGGATAATATCTCCATCATTCTTATTCTGGCCAAAGCGTCAGGCCGGAATAAACCGGGCATTTTCTCACGCTTGTTTAATTAAAGTAACTGTCGGCCCGCCGCTGCGCTTCATCCATACCTTGCTGTGCACGGGCTACAGCATCATCCATATCATCATGCTCGGAGATCAAAATCTCATCCCCAATAACAAACACCCCGGACGTGAACGGCTGCGGAATATAAAACCTGTCCCAGGAATTGATTCGCCAGTGGCGCTTGGTCGCATAACAAACAGGCACAATAGGTAGGCCTGACTTCATGGCCATTTGAACCATGCCTTTCTGCACCACTTCACGCGGCCCCTTCGGACCATCAGGTGTAATGCCAATATGTCTATTATCATTTTTCGCAGCCCTGAGCATCTTCAACATAGCCCTGGCACCACCGCGCGTTGATGAGCCACGCACCGTATCAATCCCCATCAAATGCATCGTATCGGCAATAAAACCACCATCTCTATGGGAAGAAATAAGCATATAACCATGCCATACACCATTACGAGACAAATGAGGAATCATCAACAGACGCGCATGCCAAAAGGCATGCACACATCGTTGTGTGTCATTTGATGAATAGGGCTCACCAATCGTATGCCAACGAATTGTCTTCTCTAAAAACAGAAAAATACATTTAATCAAACGCGGAATCAGCCAGGCAACAAAACGATCTTTCACGGCTAATCTCCTTTAATAAGATCCTGATGTATTCGATTCAACCTCATTCGAGGCTCTCTTTAGCGAGTCAAACTGAAGGTTATAAAGCTCAGAATACAAACCACCTTCACGCAATAAAGCCTCATGCTCACCCTTCTGAATCACCTTGCCTTCATCCAACACAACAATTTGATCAGCATGACGGATAGTAGAAAGCCGGTGTGCAATCACAATCACCGTACGTCCATTCATTAAACGGTCTATGGCCTGCTGCACCAGACGCTCAGATTCGGTATCCAGGGCACTGGTCGCTTCGTCCAAGATAAGAATCGGTGCATCTTTCAACAGAGCCCGGGCCATCGATATCCGTTGACGCTGCCCACCGGAAAGCATCACACCACGCTCACCTACAATCGTATTATATCCTTGCGGTAACTTTTCAATGAATTCATGTGCATTAGCTGCTCTCGACACCGCCTCAACCCTGGCCATATCAATATCCGCATGACCATAAGCAATATTACTGAGTATCGTATCGTTAAACAGAATAATTTCCTGTGTCACCAACGCAATCTGACTGCGCAAAGAGGCCTGTGTTACATCACGCACATCCAGTTCATCTATCAACACACGTCCGGCAGACACATCCATAAAGCGCGGTACCAGATTCACCAGAGAGGTTTTTCCAGCACCACTGCGCCCCACCAGAGCCACAACCTGACCGGCGGCTACCGTAACATTAATATCTTCCAGTACAGGACGATCTGTACCTGAATACTGCAGACTGAGCTGTTCAAATTTAATAGCATTTGAGAATGGCGGCAAGACATGTGCATGTGCCGCATCTTCGACTTCAACATGCTCATCAAGCACTTCAAAAATACGTTCTCCGGCAGCTAAGCCCTGCTGAATTTCATTATTTGCCCGGGACAATCGCTTCACAGGTTCATAGAGCATAATCACAGCAGCAAGAAACGACACCAATGTGCCTGCGGTCGTTTCACCGGATGCCACCCGCATTCCACCATATAGCAACACGCCGGCAATACCAAAGCCTGCCAGCAACTCCATAATAGGAAACGAGAGTGCATTCACTTTGAATATTTTCAGCTGATGCGACATAAAGTCACCGGTAAACTTGCGAAAACGCCCGCGCTCATAGGCTTCCATACCAAAGGCTTTCACTACCCGAATACCACCTACCGTCTCTTCCAGCAGACAGGTTAAATCCCCCATCGCCGCCTGGCCATCGAGAGTGGCATGACGCATTTTTCGACCAAAGCGGGCAATAGGATAAACCACAGCTGGAAACACCAGCATCGCAATCAATGCCAATAACCAGTCCTGAATCAAAATCACACCCAGCAGAAACACAATAGAAATGGCATCACGCATCAATGCCGTCACAGCCGTACTTACAGCCGCTTGCACCAGCGTAACATCATAAGATAGCCGTGCTAACAACTCCCCGGTTTTACGATGCGCAAAAAAGGCCAGGGATTGAGCAGTTAAGCGCTGATAAAGCAGATTACGCAGATCAAAAATAACCTTCTGACCAATATAACCCATGATATAAGCCTGACCAAAATAGGCCGCTCCTTTGATCAGGTAGAGCACGATCACCAAGAGAGGGATAATATAAATCAGATCCTCATTCTTGCCTGAAAGCGCTTCATCCAATACGGGTTTCAACATCCAGGCCATCGCGGCAGTGCAGGCAGCCAACACCACCATACAAGATACAGCAATACTTAAGCGGCCTTTGTAAGGCAACAAAAAGCCCAACAGGCGACGATAAAGATCAGTAGATGTCATTATTATTGTATGCGCTGGCGTAATCAAGCGCGCTTGCCAATGGTCGATATGGCGGTTGAACATTGCGGGCATTCGATTGCTTTAAACGCCCCATTTTGCGGAAGAAGCCCACACTGGCATCAAACAAGGCAGATGCCAGATCATCTTGATGGCGAGCGCTCTTCAGTTTCTTTTCACGCACCGGATTCGATATGAAGTCCAGCTCCACCAATACACTAGGTATTTCCATTGCCTTCAACACATAAAACCGGGCATGCTTGGGTTCTGCATATTTGACCGGACCAACTTTTTTCAACCGCATTAACACCTCTTCAGCCAATAACTGGGAACTGTTCAAACTAGCGCGTCGAAGCATATCGCCCAGGATAAGGTTCACCAGTGGATCATTTATCTGCTCAAATGCCACACCACCAACATCATCGGCAGCGTTTTCCTTTGCTGCCAGAGCTCTGGCAGCTCTATCCGGAGTCGCGCCCTTTTCGGATAAAGTATACACGCTGGCCCCCTTCACACTTCGAATATTAATGGCATCGGCATGAATACTGATCATCAAATCGGCCCGCATCTTACGCGCCAAAGCGACCCTTTTCTGTAACGCTACAAAATAATCCCCTTCACGAATTAAAATAGCCTTCATGCCCGGGTAAGCATTAATTTTTTTAGCCAGTTTTTTGGCTACAGCCAAGGTAATATCCTTCTCCCTGACTTTATTCGGCCCGCTTGCTCCGGGATCTTCTCCGCCATGCCCTGCATCAACAGCAATCACAAGTTGCTTCTTACCATCAGCTGACATCGCACTCTTGGCCACTTTCTTTGTTTTCTCAGGCCGCATCAAATCCACCACCAATCGATTCGGCTTATCTTTCATAGGTTTTAGCAAAAAAGAGCGCGGCTGAACCTTTTCCTTCACATCAATCACTATGCGCACACTACCCGGAGCAGAAGAGCCAGAACGAATGTCCTTAATCACAGGATCAGGCAAGCTTAGTTTTTTTAAATCGGACTTCAGGGTGACCTGATCCATATCAATGACAATACGTTCAGGTTCATGCAAGCGAAACAGCGTGTAATTCATTGTTCCACTCATATCGAACACAAGGCGCGTATGATCAGGTGCGGTCCACAGGCGCACATCACGGACAACCGTGTTGTTCGCTGCATACGCAAAAAGCGGACACATCAATAACAACAGACCATAGCAATAGGTAAATATCGAAAATCGTAAATTCATCATCTCCAATACTCACAGCGCACGTCATCATTGCAAGGATTGAAAGCCACAAACACCGTAAATATCAAGACCATAAGAAGGTTTTTCTGCAAATCCGCTTCAACACAACTTTTCATCCACCATAAAAAAAGACGCCCCATCAGGGACGCCTTTAAAGAAACAATTTACTATTAGAATGAACGCTGATTTCTCGGATTCGCGAATGTATGAGTATCAGTAGTGCTAGGAGTAGCAGCACTGGTAGTACCATCATCGTTACCATCGTCATTACCGGCAGCAGTTGCAGGGAGATTATTCAGGTCAGTATAACTGGAACCATCTGCCCGAATACAGGTTGCTACACCATCAGGACAGGAGCCGCCATATCCATCATCATCATCATCATGACCATGTCCACCACCTGCATACGCAGCTGTAACAAGAGATACACCAGATACGGACTGACCGGCAAACGCAACCGCCATCAACATACCAAACACACCCATCAATAATAAATTCTTCATAATAAAAACTCCTATTCAGTCGGGCAATATACCCGATTGAATAAAACGGTCAATTATTTTCACCTCAACTGTGCCGGAAATGACCACATTAAAAACGCATCAGAAAACGCACGATCCATCGTGTTGTATTAGAAAACAGTTTCTCCGTATAGAAACTGCCCGCAATACGTTTATTCACTTCCGCGAGTGTCGGATAAGGTGCAATCATGGAAGCCATCGCACCAATCTTCTGTTTTTGCGTCACCGCAAGAATCCATGGCTGAATCAATTCTCCTGCATGTAATCCCACAATACTTGCACCCAGAATCAGCCCTTTGGGGGTAGTAATCACTTTCACCAGACCTTCAGTACGCCGCTCGGCCTGTGCCCTGTCATTTTCCTTAAACTGCCAACGCAACACGCGAATCTCTTTACCCGCCTTATTGGCATCTACCTCGCTCATCCCTACATGCGCCAATTCAGGATCTGTATAGGTCACCCACGGTACGGCAGAGTAATCCACCTTAGCAGGCAACTTAAACAACATATTACGAATAATAATACCCGCTTGATAAGCAGCCATATGGGTAAACTGATAAGGACCTGCCACATCGCCGATCGCAAAGATGCGTTTATTGCTACTGCGCAAACGCGCATCAACGTCTACACCCCTAGGACTATAGACAACGCCTGCAGCCTCCAGATTTAATCCATTCACATTGGCACGTCGCCCGGTTGCAATCAATAAATGAGAACCCACCACGCATTGCTCTCCCGCATCAGTTTTGCATCGCACTGCAATTTTCCCATCTGCATTTTTCTCTAAACGCAGATCACGCCCACCCTCATAAAAGTCCATACCCTCTGATGCTAAACGATCAATCACAATCCTGGTTAATTCGGGATCATCTTTCATCAACAGGCGGGCCATTTCCATCACCGTAACTTTCGCACCCAAGCGCAAATGTGCTTGCGCCAACTCCATACCAATCGGGCCACCGCCAATCACAATCAAATGTTCTATTGCTTCACTATTATCAAAAATATTTTCATTGGTGAAATAATCAATGCCCTGCAAACCATCAATCGGAGGCACAAAGGCAGATGAACCCGTCGTCAGTACAAAATATTTAGCCCGAATCAGTCTATCACCAGCCCTAAGCGTGCGCTCATCTTCAAAGCTTCCAGCCGCACGAATAACCGTCACGCCCAGCTCTTCAAAGCGCTGTTGCGAATCATTCGGAGCAATCGCACCAATCACACTATGCACATGATCATGCACCTGTTGCCAATCCACCTCAGGTATCTGAGATTGAATACCAAACGCATCGGCATCACGCATCGACTGGGCCGCATGGCCTGCTGCCAACAGCGCCTTTGACGGCACACAGCCGGTATTCAGGCAGTCGCCACCCATATCAGCCTTTTCTACCAGTGCCACCTTCGCACCCATTTGAGATGCTCCGGCAGCCACACTCAAGCCTCCGGAACCTGCGCCAATCACGCAAATATCAACATTTAGTATCTTATCCATAACCTGACTCACGTGTTTCTCCTTTCGCCCTTACTCACAGGACTGCTTTAAACCTTAGCTTTGTTACTCATTCGTTTATAAATAACCGGGATCATTGCCAATAAAGCCAGTCCCAACAACGCAGCCAACATTTCAGGTGTGAGAACACCTGTAAGTGTTACACCCTGCCCCTGATCCAACACACTACCAAAACCAGAACCGGCCAGAGCATAAACGAATGTAGCAGGCATGATGCCAAAAAATGTAGCAACTACATATGTGCGCAAAGACACGCCCAAGAAAGCAGGCACGAGATTAACAATAAAGAACGGAAACAGCGGCACCAAACGCAACACAAACATATAACTCAAGGCATCTTCAGCAAAACCCTTTTGCATTTTATGCACCATATCACCCGCTTTCGATAGCAGGTAATCACCTAATGATGTTTTCGCAATCAGAAACAGGGCAGTGGCTCCCAGACTCGCTCCAATCACAGCATACATACCACCTGCGATTGCACCGAATAGGAAACCGCCACTTACCGTCATCACCAAGCCGCCAGGCAATGAAAATGCAACCACAACAACATACAATAATATATATGCCAGCGGAGCCAGCATGGCATGCAGATCCACCCAGTTCAACAAACTTACTCTATGTTCTGCCAATGCATCAAAGCTGATATATTGTGCAAGATCGAACCAAAAAAATAGCACTAACATACCCGCCAACAACATTAATGGCATTATTCGTTTAAACATCTGTTCTCCTATTTTACGTGTAAGATATAATCTGGGGTGGGGTTCAAAGGGCAAGAGTAGATATATGTTCCCGGCACAAGTGCTACGGCATAATCTCTGCTTTGCCCCGTTGTAATACCACCCCCGGAAACGCCGGGCAAACTCAATCGCGACAAGCCAGCACCACGCAACCAGAAACCCAAGGCATAAGAGACATCGCGGTTTTGCACACGAAAAAGATAATCGCCCGCCTTCAGTCGCAACACCTTTGCTTTAGCCAAACGTTGATCCGCACTCTTTTCGTTTAAGCGCACACAATCATCGGAAGAGCGGCTTTGGAAATGATGATCCAAACCATTTTCTGCCTCAATAAACTGGCAGTTCGTCTGAGTCAGATAAATCACCTCGCTTGCCAATGCATCATTCACATTGAACAAGAGCAGCGATAACAGAACCAATGCATAGTTTTGAATACGTTTCATGGCCCGTAGTCGCCATTCTCGGCATCGTATTACAAATTAACTGTCGTTGTTCTCTGATCATTGATATTGCATGATCAGCACAATTGACGATATTTAGGGCTTTTAAAGCTTATCTCAGGAACATTAGGAGTTATTGTGAGCGAAGAGACACTTTTGGAGTTCCCTTGTCAGTTTCCAGTTAAGGCAATGGGAACCAATCATAAACATTTTGAAAATGATGTAGTGATGATTGTGCGTAAACATACTCCTAACCTTGGTGAAGGTGCGGTAACATCAAAACCCAGCCGCACAGGCAAGTACCTGGCTGTAACCGTCACCATTACCGCTACCAGCAAGGCACAAATCAACGCTATTTATCAGACATTACATGCGCACCCTGATGTGAAGATGGTGTTATAAACGGCATCAACATTTACGCGCCTTGTTGCACCTGCGCACACTGAACACGCAAACACTGACATTTCCATCCCCCATCAACCTCCTGATCAATCAGGTGTAATAGTGACGTAACACCTTATAGAGATAAAAGGCATCCTTGTATCCAGCCAGTTCACGAATCGAGTGCATGGCAAATGTCGGCACACCAATATCAACGGTGCGCACACCCAGTCCGCTCGCAGTAACCGGGCCAATCGTACTGCCGCACCCCAAATCGGAGCGCACCACGAAGGACTGCACCGGCACATTCACTTGATCACACCAATGCTTAAACAGAGCACTGGTTTCACTATTGCTGGCATAACGCTGATTGGCATTCATTTTGATGACCGGCCCGGCATTGATGAGCGGGCCATGATTGGGCTCATGTTTATCAGGGTAGTTGGGATGCACAGCATGAGCATTGTCAACAGAGATCATCATGCTGGATGCGATCATACGCGACATACTCTCTTCATTGCCGGTCAGGCGTTTCAGCACCGATTTTAGAAAGTTCCCCTGTGCTCCGGCGGCCGAGACACTGCCAATCTCTTCATGATCGTTACAGACCAGCAAGGCATTCTGTCCAGTCTCATCGCCCATAAGCGCCATCAAACCGGTATAGCAGCTAAGTAGATTATCAAGTCTGGCACTGGCGATAAAATCATCTTGCAAACCCACCACAGCCGGTGCCTGCACATCATAAAAACTCAACTCATAATCGAGCACCTGCACGGCTGCTGCTTTATGATTGCCGGCAGCTTCCATTTGCGCATTGATCATATCCAACAACAGCATTTTCAAACGCGGGCCGGCATCTTTACTGTTATCCACCTCTTGCTCAGGCAGCCTCATCAATACCGGCGCCAGATGCTCTTGTTTGTTGATGGTACGGTTTTCATTGGCTTCCCGATCCAGATGTATCGCTAAACTCGGAACAATGGCAATCGCTTTCTGCCAATCAATCAGTTGATGCGCGATCTGATCATTAGCATCGACATAACTGACACGCCCGGCGAGGGAAAGGTCACGATCAAACCAGGGGTTGAGTAAGGCACCGCCATACACTTCAACACCCAGCTGCAAATAATTCTGATTAATCACTTCAGGATTCGGTTTAACTTTCAAACATGGACTATCGGTGTGCGCTCCCACCATAAACATGCCGTCTGTCAGAGGCTGGTTTAGACGAAAGGCGACAATCGATGAATCGTTGCGCGTAACAAAATACTTACCACCAGCGGGCTGATCATTCAGCTGCCACTGCTCCTTTTCCGCCAAACGCTGAAAGCCTGCAGCTTCCAGCTTTGCAACCATGTTTTGCACTGCATGAAAAGGTGTCGGAGACCTTTTTACAAAATCGAGCAAACCATTCACAAAGTCGTTATTCTGCATAAGAGCCTCTACCGCCATGATATCAATTTTGCGCTATGATCTGGATTCCACAACTTAGTGCAACACACATCACCTCGCTGGCGCTATCGCGAACAGTGATTCAGAGTCGAGCACAGCCATGACTACGCTTCGATTCAACAAACCCTTTCAGGTGCTATGCCAGTTCACCGATGCGAATGAACGGCAAACACTGGCTGATTACATCCGCCTGCCCGGCATTTATGCGGCTGGTCGTCTGGATCGCGATAGTGAAGGCTTGTTACTGCTGACCAATGATGGCCCGTTACAGAATCGCATCTCGCATCCCGATCATAAACTTAAAAAAACCTACTGGGTGCAGGTGGATGGCCAGATCAGCGATGATGCGATACAAGCATTGCGTGATGGAGTAAAACTCAAAGATGGTATAACGCTGCCAGCCCAGGCCGTCCGAATGGATGAACCGGCCAACTTATGGCCACGCAATCCTCCCATTCGTGTACGCGCAGAGATCCCCACTACATGGATTAGCTTACAAATATCTGAAGGACGCAACCGACAGGTGCGCCGCATGACCGCAGCAGTCGGCTACCCCACCCTGCGCCTGATTCGTTACGCCATTGGCCCGATCAATCTGGATAATCTGTCAACGGGTGAATATGACGACGTGGATGAAGCACTACTCTGGTCACTGTTTCCCAAACCCTCCACCAATGCTGACAGAAAAAACCACAGACAGGATAGAAAAAAAACACCGCGCTTCAAATCAGCCCCCGCTAAAAAAAAACACCGTAAATAAACAGACTGCCTGCCATACCATCATATCAGCGACACCTTCTACCTCGGAACTGCACCACTGAGACCGATAGCAGTCATGACGTCGGCAAGATCACCTTGAAGCGGTGCATGAATATCCATCTTACAAGCTGTTTCAGGATGCAAAAAACTGAGTCGATTCGCATGCAGCAACAGACGATGCGTATTGAATTGATCACGAAAAAATTGATTCTGTTTGCCATCGCCATGTGTGGTGTCGCCCACTATCGGATGAAACACATGTTTGAGATGTCTCCGCAATTGATGCTTACGACCGGTTTTCGGCGTCAGAGATAGCAATGAATACCTTGCCGTTTGATAGCGACCAACTGGATACGACAGCTCCACAGTCGCAAGACGCCGGTACGCCGTAACCGCCTCCTGTGCTGCTTTATCAGGGGCTGCTTTTTGATCGCTCTTTTTATCCAGTTCTTCTTTCAATGGATAATCGATTGCTCCCTGCTCTTCCGTATATCCGCGCACCACAGCCAGATATTCTTTTCCGACCACTCCGGCACTGAACAGATCCCCCATCTTGCGTGCAGTGTCGGGATTCAGAGCGAACAGCAGCACACCGGAAGTCGGCTTGTCGAGCCGATGCACAGGAAACACATGCTGACCGATCTGATCACGCAGCATCTGCATGGCAAAGCGGGTTTCATGACGATCAATCATGGAACGATGGACCAGCAAGCCTGCCGGTTTATTGATTGCGATCAGCCATTCGTCCTGATAAAGAATATCCAGCATACGCGAAGCATGCATGGGAGATATGAAAAGGAAAGCGCTGTTAGCCCCATTTATTAATTAAAGAATCGCTACCGATTGCATCCCGATACCCTGCAGCAATATAGCGACAGGCCGGGACAAACTCGGACAGTCAGTGATTGGCATCTATGGATCTGCTAGTGAAGTATCGCCAGACGAAAGAGGCGATAACAGATGGTCTATTCCTAACGATGACCGGAGCCTCTCCTCTACCCGTTCAGCTTTATTCACTATCTATTTTTCATCTTCGAAATACCACGCCAAATCAGTGAAATCGCGGCCAGAAACACAACAACGGCCGATGAAGGTGGATAATCAAAGTAGTCAGAGAAGATGATCCCACACACACTCGCCACTGCAGCAACAGCCACTGCTTGCAGTGCCGAACCATTATTACCATCACGCCATACAGAAAGCCCCGGCATCACCAGCATCGCAAAGACCAGAATCACACCCACCGCATAGATCGCAGGCACTACGGCAATCGCCAACGATCCATAAAAGATCATACGTCCAAGCAGATGATCTCCGAATCGCTGTTTAGATAATAGCAGCGCCACAGCTCCCGCCACTGCCATAATCATCAACTCGGTTTCATTCACGCCAAGCACACTGCCAAACATCAACTCCATCATCTGCCCTTCGGCATGCGGAAGCATTGCTAAAACCATCATGCCAACGGAGACAGCCAGTGCATAAAGCGCTCCCATTACAGCCTCTTTGGGCAAATCACTCTTATCCGGGAACAGGGCCAGTATCACAACTACCCCGGCTGTAATCACCGCTGCGTAAAGCATGCCATTACCATCGACCGCTATGCCTACGGCATAACCAACCGCAGCCACTTGAGCCAGTGCCAGATCGACAAAGATAATCCTGCGTTGAAGAATCTGCTGGCCAAGCACAGGCAAGTAGAACGAGACAAGCAAACAGGCCGCTAGGCTGAACCAGAGAATCAACGCCCTGCTCCAGCGCCTTTAAGCAGCGACTCTATCATGGACAGATAACCATCAGCGCCCTCACCAGCCACCGCATCCGGCATGTTCACCAGTTCAGCGCCGGAGAGCGATGCTACCCGCTTAACAATACGCCCCATATGATATGGCTCCACCCAGATCTGGCCGACATGCTCACGGGCAATCACGGTTAACAGGGTATCAAGATGACGTGTCGAAGCTTCAACACCCGGTTTGGGTTCAATAAAACCGACAACGGGAATGCCAAAGCGTTGACTGAAATAGAGGTAAGAGTCGTGATAACTGACTACCGAAGTTGCCCCTGCCAATCTTGGTTTCCAGATGTTCACCAATGCCTGCAAGCGCTCGCCAAAAGCCGCTGCTCGCTGATGATAAGCTGCGGCATGATCCGGGTCGATCTTTGCCAGTCGTTCAGCAATAACGGAGGCCACCACCGCTGCTCTGAGCGGATCCAGCCACCAATGCGGATTGCCTTCAGAGTGCACATCACCCATCGACCGATCCACCTTGTCCATCACGCCTAGCACTTCAATCGCATCAGCACCGGCAAAATAACCTGCTTGCCCGGGACGAATCCTATTGTTGCGAGAAAGCGCAATCAGTGGTGGTAACCAGCCCCCCTCCAGTGCCAGCCCTGCTGTAACCAACAGATCCGCTTTGGCAAGGTGACGGGCAAGTGTTGGTTTAGGCAGTACAAAGTGAGGATCCTGCCCCACCCTTGACAACACTTTAACCTTTCCATCCTCTCCAGCCACTGCCGCAGCGATTTGACCCAGTGCAGGCAGTGTGGCGACAATATATGGCTCTGCATCTGCAACTACGGGAAGCAGAAGCAGCATGGTTAACATGATATATTTAAATTTATTCATAGAACTCTCCTTAGTATTGGTGTGCACGATGCGGACCGATGGCTACAACCCAGCGCAAATACCAGGCATTGGCACGACCACCAGCTGCAATGCCCAGATCGGTGGCAACTGCTGTTAAAGCGTTGCGGGTATGTTTGTATTGCAGGGTAATGCCCTGAAATTCACTGATATTCCAGACTAGACCTGCAGAGAACGCCCGCTCGGTTAACCTGAGCGGTGTTGCCTTATCATATTGTCGAGAGTAATCAAAACGGGAAAAGAGTTTCCAATTCCGATCAAGTGTAGCTGTTGCAAGCAGATAACTGCTGTCGTTCACCGCTGTTGTTACCCCTGCTCCCATCTGCTTCCAGCGACGCAGCCACTCACCTCCCAGATTGAATCCCGCTTGCGAAAGGCTCTGATATTTAAGTGCAGCGTGGACACCAGCAATGCGAGTCAAAGAATGACTTGTAGCAATACCATTTTTACCCTGCAGATAGTTTGCGCCAAGGTCGAATGTTGCAGCATCACTCAGATCCCAGAGTCCACTCCAGCGCGCTATACCCGCATACTGGCTGGTGCCGGTTGGATCAAAAGCCACATCGTTTTGGGTGCTAAAGAAACCGGTAGTCAACGTCTGCACCGAATCCCCTACAAAAAACGGCCGATCAATCAATACCCCATCACCAACAAAGATCTCCGGCCCGAACATATTGACCAGACCATTAGGGCGATCTGCATATATCAGCGCATGCGGATGTTTTTCATTGACCATGCCCACCGGCAAAAACTTACGACCAGCTCGCAGATTTAATCCCCATGGCAGATTGGCTGTAATAAAACCCTCCTCAACGGCCATTGTACCATTAGCTCCGGTGACAGTGACATCGAGCCGCGCATGCGGATCAATATTGGCGCCAAAGACAATTTCAGCTTCGGATAGCGGCAGGAAGCTACTGCTTCTCACACCACCACTGCCGCGAATGCGTTGCCCGGTAAAGGTTCCAACAAGCGAAAGCGATGGATTACCACTGTTCTCACCAATAGCAGCACGCACTACCTTACGGGTTGGAGTTTCAGGTTCTTTTGCTTTTTCAACAGGGTTCGCAGCCACTTTAATGTGGCTTTCTGCGGACGCTTTCGTTGCAGCTGCTTGTTCTAATTGTTCAATGCGCTTCATCATCTGCTGAAGCTGAATTTTCAGCTCTTCAATTTCACTTGCAGCATATGCACTACCAGGCCCCCAAAGGACCACGGCAAGCATGATGCACAGTTGTGCATATCTCATTATTCATCTCCTGATTATGTTTGTTTGTTGTGCCCATAGGCACCGAGTCAAATCAGGAGAAAACGGGAGGCGCGCGAATAAGGGCTGAAATGCTCGCAACGGCTACATAGGCAGCAGCTTGAGAAATTGCCGGTTCGATATGGGATAGGTTTGCTGTGGGATCAAATACCACGGAGGCCGCTGCACCGTGTGCCGCGACATCTTCAAGACTGCAGCTGATACAGGATCCACCGAGCGCATGAATACCATCATCATGGCTATGGATGCTCGCAACAGCGTAAAGACAACCGACAACAGCCAGCATGGAACAGATCCACTGCAAACGGCGCATGGTACTTAAACTGCGCAAGCTATCTCCAAACCATTTCATCGGCGCAACCTAACCATATATAGGAAAAACAGAATCTTTTATTCATATTAATAAAGCAGAGCTGAAAAATGAAAGGATGGCACTATTGTCCCTCCTTTCATTCACCTCAAGAGGTTAGAAAATCTAGGAGCATTAGTTAGTTTACCTTTTAATATTGAACAACCTAAGTAGGCCAAAATATCACAGTCACACCATAACATCACGAGTCAATTTTTCACCATTATGAATGGCCGGTTTTCCCCATAGTGGGTGGCTATAGCTCTCTCGACAGCCCGGGCTACGACAACATGCTTGATCACTATGCGCAAATAAGCAGAGATATCGCCCATGAGACCGGTTCACAACTGCTTGATCTAAGGTTGTCATTCATGACCTATCTCAGCACACATAACAAACATAATGCGGCAACAGGCATACTCACATCTGACGGTGTTCACCTGAACAAACACGGCAACCACTTCCTCTCCAAACTGATACTAGAAGCGTTGTATTTACCGACTGTGGATTGAATCAATCCAGTTTCAGTTCATGATCAATTTAATATCAATTCCACTCTGGGCTGAGCTTGAAGCTTGGCCTCGTCAATATTGCTTCGACAGGTAAACAGTCGATCCGTTGTCACGCCCTTTGCCTGCAATGCACTCATGACTGCATCTGAACGTAACTGCCCAACATGAAGCAAGGCGGCATCCGTTTTAGCTTGCGGTGGATTCGCCTTAATAGCTTCACCCTTCACGGCCGGTGGTCTGGGTACAGGTTCACCTTCAATGCGTGTTGCCACACCACAAATCTGCAGACGAAACTCATCACTCTTGATTAACAAGGCTGCAATTTTGGTGACGTAATCCTGCATGTCCGGATTCAACGTGGTTTGTAACTCCTCAAAAATCACCGGTGTCAGTTTCGGTTTAACGGCCTCGGCAATCAGATCGCTGGCCAGATCAGCGGCAAGAATGATGCTTCCATAAGGTTGCAGTATCAGCGTTGCATAGGTCATCGCACCTGTACTTAACGAAGAAAGCAGTGCTTTATTGATAATAGCGTTCAGGCTAATATCAGGATCATCCAATTTACCACTGACTGGCACTTCAAGGTCAATATCACCACGACCATCTCTCAACATATTCAGCGCTGCCCCGACAGGCATGCCCAGCTTCATGTCGGGCTTACCCGGCTGTTTGGAATCACCCAATTCCAGCTGGCGAATCAACACCCTGTTCTTCGCATCCAGGCTACCCTTAGCGATTTTCATCGAACTGTTCAGATTAAACTGCCCTGTTTTAATCGACTTACCAAAATCAGTTTCGATATAACCGGACAGACGCGCAAGATCATAATTTTTCAGTTCCACATTTAAATCCGTTCGTAAAGCATCTCCTGCCGCAGGTAAAAGCTCGCCTTTCACCTTCAAAGCACCGGATTTACCCATCTGCATCTGCATATCAAGCTGTCCGGCTTGTTTGCCTGAACTATCCAACGGAGCAAAACGAAAATGTTGAACACGCATCTCCGTATTCAATGCAGGCACCACCGACAGATCATGCAATGCGATATGGCTGCCTGCAGAGATAATAAATTCGTCAATCATCACAACGGGCTCTTTAGCAGGCTCTTTTTTCACGACCACTGAATCCAATTCTTTTCCTGCTTTGCCGGCACTGGATGCGGATCGTTTTTTAGATCCTTTTGCAGTGCTTGGTTTTGCAGTACTGGCAAGCTGCGATTTGGATATAGCATCCAGCACTGCTAACGTTCCATCTTTCTGTATCACGATTGTAGTGTTCACATCATCAAATCTCAGCTGCTTAGCACGATAGAGTCCGTTGTGATCAAGCATCACCGTATCAGCCTGAATACTACCTATGGTGCCAAGATTCCCCTGTGCATTGGATGGAAGCTGCACTGCATCCAGTTTCAATAGCTTAAATGCACCTGTATCCACTCCACGCATCGAGAAACGTTCAAGTGTTGTATGACCAATACTACCCAGTGACTGTTTACCCTGTTTAAATTCACTGTTCTGAAGCTCCAAACTACCCAGGGAGAGTGTTTCGTCGGCGGCGCGTGCAAATCCGCTCAACGCAAGCTGTTTCACCCGCAAGTGATCATCACCGGCAAAACCATCGGCCGAGAGCGCATCCAATTTCAACGTGGAGAGGTCAACAGTCCCAGTCATATCCACATCGATTTTCTCTGCATGCAGACGATCGAGCGCAACTGCACCGTTGCCGGTTAGCGCCTTGTCAACATGAACCTCATGCATATCAACGGACCCAACAATAAACTGTTTTCCGCCTCGTACGTCCACATCAGCAAGCTGCAACGACAGCAGCGATAGCAACGCTTTATCCGTATCATTGGCCACCTTAAGTTCAGCCAGATCAAGAGCCAGCTTACGGCTCTGCATAGACTGCAACAGATCACTGGAAAGCAGTGATAAGGAGGTTTCTCCGGTACTGTTAAGATGCTGATAATTCACTTTATATTTAAAACCGGAAAACGTAGTCGGCCCCAGTTCAATATCATGCACTATCTTCTGCTGGTTATCGTGAAGGCCTGAGAGTGACAATTTTAATGATTTGACCGGAAGATCCAGGGAAAAGTCATTGGCGGTAACCCGCAGGTCCAATTCGGACAACACCAGATCATCGATAATAATCAGCCATGGTTTATCACTATTATCTTCGGCCACGTTCTGTTCAACGTCCACTTCGGATTCCGGTATTTGAATATCTGCCAACTGCCATGTCTCAGTTTTCTGAGTAAGATCTATTGCAACTTTATTGACCTGTAGAGCGCGAATATGCACAACATGATTCAATAAGGCCTGCCAATCAATCTGCATTGAGAAATGCCCGACGTTCAGTCCCTCTCCTGCCCTCAAACCCTCAATAGAGCATGTGCCCCGAAACAGGTTGAGATCAATATTTTCAATGGCGGCATCTTTTACGCCATGTTTTTGCAACCATGATGCTGCAGCATACTCCATAGCTGTGGGCAATCCCCAGAGAGAGAGCAGCATCAATGATAGGATACAAGCGAATATCATAAAAAAGCGCCGTACAAGAGACATTTTAACCCTGCCCGAACCTTTCTCCACAGACGTAGTTACCGGCTCAGACATGCATCAACAGCCTGTCTTCAATATTTAAATGTACGATTACCATCTCATCACCTCAACCGAAAAGCTATCCAGGGAGATACTCATTTTTCTGTATTCCTCTGGATAGCGTGATATTAGCCTAATCTGCAACGACCGAATATGACTTCTATTTGGCGGTTGCTACACAATGGCATCGTTTATCCTGACCAATCAAAAAGAGAATGCACTCTGCCCTGCTCAATCAAAACAGCGCGTTTCTTTCTCTTACAAAGGCCTCAAATGCATCCGCTGGTAGCGGCTTGCTGAAATAATAACCCTGAATTTCATTGCATGAACGCGCTTGCAACCAATTGAATTGGTCCTCATCTTCAACACCTTCGCAGATCACATCCAATTTTAGATTATGCGAGAGCCCGATAATAGCCTCAGCAATGGTGGCATCATCTTCACTGGTCATCACATCATCGATAAAGGATTTATCTATCTTCAACTTATTGATGGGGAAGCGTTTCAGGTAACTCAATGATGAATATCCGGTACCAAAATCGTCAATAGCGAGGGTCACCCCCATCGCAGCCAGCTTTTCCAGCAGTGCAATCGTACCTTCAATATCCTTCATGATAACAGACTCGGTAATCTCCAGTTCCAGCAGTTCCACATCAAGACCTGAGACCTGCAGGACATTTTCCACTTTTTCCAGCAAGTGCCTGTCAGAGAACTGACGCGCCGACAGATTCACCGCCACCTTCAAATTCTTCAAGCCGCCATCATGCCATGCTCTGTTCTGGCGACATGCTTCAAGCAAGACCCAATCACCAATCGGCACAATCATACCAGTCTCTTCTGCAACCGATATAAAATGGTACGGCGCCACCATACCGCGCACAGGGTGTTGCCAGCGGATCAATGCTTCCATACCTACAACACGACCATTATTCGTATTAATCTGGGGCTGATAATGCAGTACAAACTCTTCACGCTCGATAGCTTTTCTCATTTCACTTTCAAGACTTAACCGGTTTGAGGCGGAATGCTGGATCGATGCTTTATAAAACTGGTAGTTGTTGCCACCCTCTTCCTTGGCTTTGTACATCGAACGTTCGGCATGTTTGAGTAGTCTTTCACTGTCTTCTCCATCGCCGGGAAAAATCACAATACCGGTACTGATGGTAACAACAACATCATTGCCGGCAACGTCAATGCCTTCTTCCAGTGCATGCATCAACTTCATGGTAACAATATTAGCATCTTCAGGATGCACAAGATCAGGCAGTAGAACTGCAAACTGGTTGCCCCCCAGACAAGCGATCAGATCGTTGCCACGCAACTGGGATTTCAAACGATCGGCAATCTCTCCGAGTAACAGGTCACCCCTGGCAAATCCCAGTGAATCATTGATTACTTTAAAATTATCTATATCCATAAACAGTACACCCAACTGAAACTTTTTACGTTTAGCGTTGGCCTGTTCCTGCGATAGCATTTCTTTAAACATATTACGACTGGGCAGCTGCGTATTCTGATCATAACCACCCTGGTGATATGTATCGAGTGTTTCGATGATATGAATATAGTGTGAAAACCCTTCATCTTTATCATTGGTGGAAACAGTAGTCTGAACCCCCTTCATCATCTCACCATTCTCTTTTCTGATATTGACGTTGCCCGTCCAGATACCCTCATTTTTCAAGGCTTCAGCTTCGACACTGGAAAAATCACATATCTGTTCCGGCAAGACATACAGCACAGATGACGAACAACCCATGATATTGTCAGATGCATATCCGGTCAGTGCACAAAATGCCGCATTCACACGAATAACGCGGGACTGCATATCAGTCACCATCAAAGCAGCTGTTGGAGCACGGTCTTCTCTGTTTGCCATCATTATACCTCTCCCATGCACCACATTTCTCTCTGCCTGCGTTTATCTACTTCGCATGCCCGATCTCAAATAACCATGGAATATCTATTATAGCAACATATACGCCAATAAGTATTAGCCCGTAAAAAACCACAGGCGTAAAACATTCGGACTTTACGGAGATTAGCAAAAAGGGTTGCATTGAAGCATGCATATCGACCTCAACACCAGCTTCACAAGCAGGAAACAGATTTGAATATATGAATAAAGTATTGCATCAATCCTTTGTCGCATCCTGCCAGCGTAACGGCCCGCATATTTTCGCGGCACTTAAAGAGCGTCTGCCCGCCTCTGCCACAGTACTGGAAATCGGTAGTGGCAGTGGCCAGCACGCTGTCATGTTTGCCAGGGCTCTGCCGACCATCAACTGGCAGCCCAGTGATCTACCCGATACACATGCAGGCATTTCCAGCAGAATCAATGAAGCAGCACTTACTAACCTAAAACAACCGCTGGCGCTCGATGTCTGTAACAGGCACAACTGGCCATCGCAGCAATTTGATCTGATCTATAGCGCCAACACCCTGCACATCATGAGCAAAATGGCAGTGGCTGCCCTGTTCGCAAATACTCCAAGCGTGATGCGACCGGGTGCTTCTATGTTCATCTACGGGCCATTTAAAGACAACGGTCAGCATAATAGTGAGGGCAACATCGCCTTTGATGCCAGACTGCGCGCCACTGATCCTACCCGTGGCATTCGCGACATCTGCTGGCTTAAGCAACTGGCCTCAGACGCTGGCATCAACTTTGTTGAGGATATCCCCATGCCCAACAACAATCGCATACTCGTTTGGCAACGGATTTATTCAGTTTAGAAAGTTCAGGTTAAATTCAGCCTCTATTGTCAGCTTACCGCCACCCTGAATCATCGAGGCCATATGAAACATACTGAATCAATCAAGGTCTGGGACCCACTCGTCCGCATTTCTGCATAGCTGCCTGACCAGCCCGAATTCCACATCACCCAATAAACTATGCAGATCAACAAACAATCAGGCTATAGTCTCCAACCAATGGATGAATGATGCATTCGTACTGTTTCTGGAGGGGAATTTTATGAGATTTTCAATTCTATTATTGCTGTTAACGCCACTTCTATCTGCATGCGCTGTAGCCAACCAGTTATATGAGTGCAATGCGAATAAGGCTCTCGAAAACTCCATAAAAGATTGCATCGTTAGCCCCAATCGCCTTCAACGTAATCAACTACCTGCAGCCCTAACACCATTGCTACAGACATGTGAAACGTTTGGAACACCGCGCAAGACAAAACTGGAAGTCATTGGACATCAAGCCGGCTCCTACCGCTATTATCCCATGGGGCTGGATAGTTCAAAAAATAACATCCATGGCAATAACTGGAGCAGCTGCCCAACGACGGCAAAAAATGTCACCGCGCTAATGGATCAGACTTTTGAGCCTAAAAAAAAGATCGACGCGATTGAAATTGATGTTCATGCCGCGGATTTGGATAAAGCCTTGTGCGAAAACGGTAATGATTGCATCTTCGTGATGCACAACAATCACAACACAAAAGAGTGGCAAATACTTGCTGAAAACAAAAAAGAGTATTTAAACGAAAATAGTCTGAAAAACGTACTTATACATTTCTCTAAAGCGGGGTATATCAAGAACAACAAACATCTCTATGTGGAGCTGAAATCGACAAGAGGATGTAATGCACCGAATCAAAGTATGGGCGGAAAGTGCACAGACCTGGGTAAACGTGTTGCTGCTTTGATTAACAATATGGTTGCTAAAAATGAGTTGGACTTATCTGATCACTGGCTCTCTTTCACCTCCTTCTCTGCCTCAGCCCTGGAGGCACTACACCATCATCTGAATACAGGTACCCAGGACAATTTAGGTTATGCACTGATCGCAGGCATGCATCCGTTGCGTCCAATCGAATGGATGCTCGCACAAGCAAAGGGCTCGGTACCACTGTTCACCGAAGATCTACAGCAATTTGCAGAACAAACAGTATGGCTGGATTCAATCTGGTTTTCAGTTCAGGGCATTCCAAAGTTCGGTAAACTCTTTCAGGATATTTCAGACAAACGCAAAGCTTACACGAAGGACAAACCATTAAAATTTACGGTCGCCACCTATTCACTCAAATATGATCGTTTCAACCTTATGATGATCGCTCAAACCCTGTCCTTTCAACAAGAACTCTCAGCCATCATGATTGATATTGATGATACATATTCGTGCCCACAAACAAGCCCGCGTTGAACTGAACTGCGTTGAATGAATATATACCGATGCAATCAGTTTAAACCATCAGCTCCACCGTAATGGGATAATGGTCTGAATAACCATCGACATCGGCTCCACCTTTTTCAGACGGGCGGCTAAACCGACGCGCTCTGCCACTCTTGCCTCTCATCATATCCGGTTTATAAATTGCCAGACTATCACTATCTACCTGCACCTCACTGTCCTTGCGCAGCATACCGTAGCTGACCAGAAACTGATCGAGCATATGCCAGGTACTGGAATAGAGATAGGTGCCGGGATCATGACCCTGCATCAACGGCCACATCAGATTGAGCATATGACCTGACCTGGAATAGCGCACCTGCCCCGGATCACGCGTACCCAACAGATACTCCTGCATAGAACGATTAAACGGTTCATCATTGAAATCACCCATGGAGATAATCGGCAAATTCTTATCGCCACCCTGCTCTGCATCCAGCATGTTGGACACAATATAGGCATGTGTTTCACCCGCCAGCATACGGAATGGTTCAGAGGTGTATTGACCGCCGCTGCGTGATGGCCAGTGGTTGGCCACGGCCACAAATTCAGCATTGGTGGTCAACACCTTTAAATGCGCCCAGAACAGATCCCGTGTAGCTGAACGTTTAATCACCACCTGATGATCACGACTTAGCACAGACAATCTATTTGTATCAACAATAAAAGAGGTATCGATGCCTCTGGCATCATGGGATGCATGCCCGATCACTTCATAGCCACGACCGGGTATATCGATGACATCGGCCAGACGCTTCAACACCATTTCGTTCTCTACTTCGCAGACACCGAGCAGATCAGGGCCCTGCCCATCGAACATCTGCTCAATTACACCGGCCAGCTGCGCGATCTTTCTGTCCCGCACCTCAGCACTCCAGCCTTTGAGTTCTGATTTTAATTTGGATTTCAGCTGTGGATCACGAGATGCATGCTCCGCATCAAACAGATTTTCCAGATTCCACCATGCGATATTGATATTTGCCATCATCCCACCCCTGTTCATAGAGTATAGAACAAATACAGATGGATAAATACGTTCCTGCCAATCAGGATTATGGAGATCACATGAGCCGAACTACCATGTTTATTATCGGAGCCGTTGTCGTAGTGCTTATCTTATGGGGCTTTGAAGTCCTCATCGTCGGCCATTTCATGGATCAGTTCGCCAATCAATCAACTAGCTCCTGAAAGCATCATATATCAACACTAGCCACCCATTCAATTCAACATTAAAAAGCTGATTCTCCCTGCACCATCAATACCATATTTTGACAGTTGCCGAATTTCTGCTATATAACAAGGAGAGGTTTTCAAGGAGAAACTCATAGTGATAACAATCCACTAAATCGCAATCAGGACGATTGGCTGATAAACATTATCCGAGGGGGATTAGCTCATGGCAGCAATCACAGATGTAATACATCCATTTAAAACTACATTGATAGAGCCGAAATTACTGGACCTACGATCCAAAAGCCGAAAAAAGATCTATATTAAAAGCGCTATCGCGACCATCTATGACGATGGCATTAACAGTATCGACATACCTGTTTGGGGATATGCCAAACGCAGAAACGGGAAGGCTAAATATCTTGGACCCTCCATCATCACCTCAAAAGACCGGACCGTCGACATCACCTGGATCAATGCTCTGAAGGGAGATGACCCAGCGATCAATCAAAAAGCCGACCGGCTGCTGTTCCCGGCAATTGCTTCTAATTACACAGAAAACATCGGTGCAGCGATCCCACAGAACCGTATCGGCGTTGAGGCGGATGCAGAACCGACTATGGGACACCATTGCCAAGCACGATTTTCGACCCATCTACACGGCGGTAAAGTAGCCACTGGTTCGGATGGTATGCCGGAGAGCATGATCATGCCGGGTCAGCGTGAGCTCTGCCGTTATGAAAACAAACAACGCGCCACAATGCTCTGGTATCATGATCACGCCATGCATACCACCCGCCTGCACGCCTATGCAGGCATGGCCGGTGCATGGATTATCACCGATAATGAAGAGGCTAAGCTGTCATTGCCAACGAAGGGATTAGCTCTGGTGGTTCAGGATCGTAACCTGACAATAAGTAATGACGGCACAACGAACCCTGGCGCACATAAAACCCCGGATGAAATCGATGCCGACTCATCCATACTCTTTAATAATTCAAATGTTCAGCTCTTGCACAAGGTGGAATCGGGCGATGGACCACTTGAATTTGCCGGCCCACTAACACTGGTGAATGGCAAAATATGGCCAGTGACGGATGTCGATGGTGACTGGTACAGACTACGCATTCTCAATGGAGCTAACTCCAGAACCTATAGCCTGCTGTTTGCCGAAAGAACGGGTGATGCCATCAATGGCTATACCTATTCAGATGTGCATGTGAATACACAGCAGATAGGCAGCGATGGAGGCCTGTTCGCTGCACCTGTGCAATTAACAGAGAATCTGATCCTTGCCCCGGCAGAGCGCGCTGATCTTCTAGTCAATTTCGCACCCCTCGCAGGCAAAGATATTGTGGTGCTTAATGCCGCAGAAGCTCCTTTCGCCAATGCAGCCAGACAACCTTTCACGCCCGCTTTGGGCGGGGCTACTCCACCAACCATTGATGTTTTTAAACGCCTGAACGATGGTGATTACGGCAATGGACCAAACGGCTCGCCTGAATTGTGTGAAGACAGGACCCCATACCCAGAAGTCATGATGTTCAGTGTTCGGGCTGCTATACCGGAACCAGATGGCAGCCTTCCACCAGCGCCATATAGCTTTCCTCTTCTGGCGACACGCTTTGCAGCTCTCAAAGCAACGGGCAACTCCAGCTTCGATATAGAAAAACCGGATATCACTACGCAAACCCGTACCATTGCTATCGTTGAAAAAAACATGATCTTCACAATGCCAAATGGTGATGTGGTCGATAATACCGTGCTGGTACTCTGGGAACTTCAAACCGCCGATGAACTGGCTAATCAGTCATCTGCAATACTGGAGACGACACAAACCGTCAGTGTTGATGGACAAACCTATTATGTTGTAGCCGAACGCTTTCAGGATCCGGTCAGTTTTATTGTGAAATATGGAACAAGCGAAAGGTGGCGTTTTATTAATTTGACCGCTGACACCCATCCTATGCATATGCATCTGGTGCAGTTTATCGCTGTATCCAGGAGGCTGATCACAGAGGTTAATAACCAGAAATCTGAGCTGAATGACAAAGGAGAACTGCCTATCTTAGATTTAACTACACAAGCGATCGCCGATGGCACCACTGTAACGATCATGACGAATGCAGATGAAGTGGCCGGCACTGGTCTGGATGAGAATGAAAAAGGACTGAAAGACACCATTCGGGTTAATCCCGGTGAGATGGTGGAAGTGGAAGCTAAATTCAACGGTTACTGTGGCCGCTATGTCTATCACTGTCACCTGCTGGAACATGAAGATCACGATATGATGCGTCAGTTCATCGTCACCCGCGACGATCTCGGACATCACGGCATGCCGGACATATCAGTACGCAAAAACTAGCAGGACACAGCACTGACCTTGACTAGTGCGATTAACGGGATCGGAAAGTAATTTCCGGTCCCGCTTTTATTTAACCACAAGCACATCTACTACTTTTTCAAGGCAACTATCGAACACTTCATGGATCAGTTCGCCAGTCAGCAGTGCCGCGGCTAAAACAGCAATACCAGGCCTCAGGTGTGGAGAGTGCTCAGATTAGAGATGGTATTGCTCAGCAGTTATTTGGCTGCCTTTTTAGCTTTTTTGGCAGCCTTTTTCTCTTTCGGTGTCATCGCCGCCTCTTTCTTACCTTCCCTGCCGCTTTTCTGTTCCTTGCCCATATCTCGCTCCTGACAATCAATGATTGTCTGCGGGAGAGTCATCACAATCCGCCACACGGCGTCTGATTGATCTGCTCCCATAATGTGTGGTAATGCCTGCCAGCCAGGACTGCTGAAGAAGAGGTGTTCTCTTAAACATCAGCCGTATCTTCCGACTCGCTGACAAATCAGAGCGTACCCCTGCCTTCCGCTGATGGCTATCTATTCCACGAAAAATCGGATGCGCTTCAGCGTTGTTGCAATGATCTGGAATGATTGCAGTCCTGAACTAAGCTCTTTGAACTGATGATGATCAGGTGTGATCAGGCCATGACGTAACAGAAAATCGATCATCACCAGATTGCAGTTGGGTTTAAATGCATCGCTCTCAGCCACCATGCGCGCCACACTCTCTATATGCCATAGATAAAACTTGGCTACCTCACCATCGATGCATACAGGATTAAATGAAGCGCGCAGGTTAAGGTCATAACAGTAGATCGTATCCGAGCGTAGTCCGGATTCCACCGGTTACAAAACGCGATATGACGCAAATAATTCATTCAGGCTCACAGCTTCGGGACAGATTAAATCCACCCGTTATTTTTTCATCGAACGTAGAATACAGCACAACAGCTTTTACCCTGCTCTTCATAACGCCGGAGGCAGTCATGCGATTTACGACAGGTAGCGTTGTTGCAGACGACGGTCATCCAGCCATGACTCCAATTTTTCCAGACAGCCATGGTGAGCTGCACAATCGCGGCTAAAAACTTCAAGCTCGGGCTGCATTAAACATATCGCAGCAATATCGTGCATATCCTGCTGCCCAGCGGCAATGCATTTGCTGGTAATAAAGTCCTTGATATCAGCAATCCGAAGGCCCGCCCTGATCTCAAACATTCCGGTCGAAATCCCGGTTTCCGAAGCTGGCAGCACCTGAAAATCGATATTTTCAAACTGACCGTGCACAACCCAGCTCAAGTCGCCCGGTTCACTACTTCGCCGCACATCCGAGCCGATGCCGGCATGCTGCAAACGCTGCATGATCACCTCGGGATCGAGGTCAGCGGCAATGTCGACATCTCTGGTGAAGCGTTCCACACCATAAACAGCGCCACAGATGCCGCCGATCAGTACACCTTCGGGATCGAGCAGAGATAACAGTCTGGCGGCAGCCTCACTGAGTTGCATCAATATTCACCTTGAATGCGAACATATCATCGAGCCGTTGCAGCCGTTGCTGATAGATACTTTCGACAATAGATACCTGACGCCCGTTGCGAATGTCGGGGCGGACATTGACCAACCCGGCTGCTGCAAGTTCTTTCACATGATCAAAGACACGCCGGTAATTGCGCCCGCATTGATTGGCCAACTGATAGATCGAAAGCGGCGGCGACATTTCAATCTGCGCCAGCAACTCGATTTTCCTTCGTGTCATTTTTGTCATATATGCCATTTTGGTGACCATGGTCATTAAAAGCAAGAAAAAAGTGTCGGCCGAGAGCTACAACATCACTGCTTTTATCGTTTAAGAGGAAGCTATCAAGCTGCCGAGGTTGTTGGTCTGACGCAGTAATTCTAACATAGTTCGTGTATATACTTAGCCACAGCCATCACGATACATTAAGCTGCCGGGATGCTTCCTAAACCACCACCGGATTACCTTACCGGCTATCCCGCAGATCAGACAGAAAGAGTCACACAGCAGATAGAGCAAGGCCTGCTGGCTGAGGAACTCCTGCAAAAGTATCCGCATAACCATAAGGTGCGTACAAACAAAGCGCTTTATGCCTATGTTATGGAAGTCAAAAATAGCCACCTGCGTAAATCAGAGCCGCTCGACAGAATAGCTTTCGACAGCAAACTGCACATCACCCACAAAGCATTGGGCCTGCACGCCCACAAGTCCAGGTTACAAGGGGCAAGCCTCAGGGCCAAACGTGAAGTGATCGTATCAACGCTGTTTAAAGATATGCCGCCTGAATTTTTGCGCATGATGGTTGTGCACGAACTTGCACATCTGAAAGGGCGCGAGCATGACAAATCATTTTATCAGCTCTGCTGCAACATGGAACCGGACTACCACGAGCTGGAATTTGATCTACGGAGCTATCTCACCTGGCTGGAAATCACAAAGAAACCACTTTGGTCTACATCGGCTGTTTGATTGCTCATTTCCTGATATCGAAGCCCGGCACCGTCATATGAACACCAGGCAGGGTCAGATCAGTTCGGTTCAGATAAAAATCAGATAGCTGTTTGATCGGTTCTCACTATTCTCCAGCCTTTATCGGTTTTAACCCGGGTCCATTTAGCTGGTGCTTTATGCTTTTTATTCTCTTCGGACCAAGCCTTAAAATCTTCAGCGCCCTGCTTTGTCATGTTCCAGAGTTTTTTAGATGCTGAAACCGTCCAGTCGGCGGCACTACTTATACCGGCCTTTGCTTTATCCGCGGCACTCACCTCAGTAGCTGATACCAGCGCCGGTGTCGCCATCAAGGCAAATAGAGCAGCAATCGTAATTATTGTCTTTTTCATTGTGACCTCCGTTCTGGAGGCAATTCAAGCGATTCCCATCAGCCATGAATGTGCCCTTCATCACAATGCGCGGAAAACCCACACCGCCACTCGATTTCACTCCAAATTCAAGATTAACTCAATAATTCATGCCTGGCACCGTTACTCTTGGTTTATTTCGCAGGAGAGTGCTACAAGAAATAGCTGCCCGATAGTGAAGTTCCAATGAAATCAATGAGCATTGGAATGCAGCTGCAATGGCTAACAAATAAAGGATGAGAATATGAGCTATCAAACACAACACCAACATTTCACCATGCCCGATGGCGTAGTTATCCCCGAAGGATTTGAAGATACGTCCTGGATCGACGATGCAATGCCCAGCTTTTACAATAAAGCACTGAATGCATCTCTATGGATAGA
>JAUZQJ010000035.1 GCA_030951045.1 Mariprofundus sp. | reverse complement strand
TGCCCTGATGTGTCGTTCCGATCTGTTGCTGCTCGATGAACCAACCAACCATCTGGATCTGGAAGCGGTGGTTTGGCTGGAGAAATGGATACTGCAATATCGCGGAGCACTGCTGCTGATTTCACATGACCGTGATTTTCTGGATAAATGCATGAATCGCATTGCCCATATCGAGCAGGAAAAGCTTACGGTATATACGGGTAACTACAGCGACTTTGAACGTATCCGCGCTGAAAAGCTGGCCTTGCAGCAGGCATCGCACGAAAAGCAGCAAAAACAGAGAGATCATATGATGAGCTTTGTGACCCGCTTCAAGGCTAAGGCTACCAAGGCCACTCAGGCCCAGAGTCGTATCAAGGCGCTGGAACGCATGCAGCTGATTGCACCTGCGCATGTGGATTCACCATTCTCATTCAGTTTCAAACATCCCGGTGAGATTCCTAATCCGTTATTAAGAATCAACAAAGCATCGGCAGGCTATGGGGATGTAACGATCTTGCATGATCTCTCATTCAGTTTGTTGCCGGGTGATCGCATTGGTCTGTTGGGCCCCAACGGCGAAGGAAAATCGACCCTGATCAAAGTGATGGCGGATACATTGATACCTCAGAAGGGTGATAGGGTGGCTGCCAAGGAACTCTCCATCGGTTATTTTGCTCAGCATCAGCTGGAGCAATTGCATGGGGAGCTATCGCCTGTTCAACATCTTAAAATGCTCAATGAAGATATTTCAGAGAAGGAGGCACGCCAGTTTCTCGGTGGTTTTGATTTTCAGGGTGATATGGCGCTGGCTCCGGTGGCACCATTTTCTGGCGGTGAAAAAGCCCGTCTGGTGCTGGCTCTGCTTGTTTATCAGCAACCGAATTTGTTGTTGCTGGATGAGCCGACCAACCATCTTGATCTGGAGATGCGGCATGCGCTCTCTGTCGCGCTGCAGAGCTTTGAAGGGGCGATGGTGCTGGTCTCGCATGATAGGCATCTGCTGCGTACTGTGTGTGATTCTTTGATGCTGGTATCCAATGGCTCAGTAGATGAGTTTAATGGCGATTTGGACGATTATTCTACATGGTTATTGCAACAGCGTGATGCCAATGAAGAGAAAGATGAAAAGAAAACAGACTCCAAACCATCGAAAAAAGATGAACGTCGTCTGAAAGCAGACAAGCGAAAAGCCCTGCAACCATTGAGAAACAGAGTGAAGAAGTTGGAATCTGAGCTGGAGCAGTTGCATTTGAAACAATCCGAACTGGATGCAGCACTGGCTGATCCTGCACTGTATGAAGATGCATCCTCAGAAACGCTTAAAACGTTGAGTCTGCAACACCGTGATGTGCATCAGCGTCTTGATGAGGTGGAAGAGAGCTGGATGCTGGCCAGTGAAGAACTGGAAGAAGCCGATGCCGACTGAATCAGAAGCAGAGAAAATCACTGAAACAAAAATCTGGTTTTTGTACATGATCCGTTGCTATAGCGGGCAACTTTATACTGGTATCACCACCGATGTGGCACGCCGTTTCGCAGCCCATGAAGCCGGCAAAGGTGCGAAGTTTTTACGCGGCAAAGGGCCATTGGCATTGCAGTTGCAGATGCAGGTGGGCACACATTCCGAAGCATTAAAAAAAGAATTACAGATAAAGAAGTTATCAAAAGCAGCTAAAGAGCAGTTCATTCTTCAGCAGTCAATTTGACCATGTAACAGCGTCAGCTGACCCCCCCCCCCCTGAATTCTCAGCATTTAGCCAAAAAATCCTTCTCAGTTCCTATCGGTTTCCGTTTTTTCCAAGATATAGTCTGTGTGCATTACCAATTTCTTTCGCGGTACTTTCTGGTAGCTCAGCAATATTAAACACCATGCGCCTGTATAGCTGAGACATCTCAGCTTTTGGAATGCCAACCTGCTGCTTTAGCCATGAGGTGGTAGGCATATTCTATACGCCCATAACCTTGAGGCTCTCCAAGCTCCATATCAGAGACACCATCAAATTTAATGATCCAGTGCTGGTAGTGATCAGGGATCGTTGCCTGACCAGAGATGATATGGCCACTTTTTTCATGGATGGCTACAATAGCTTTTGGCCGCGCGCCACCAGCCGATGTTCCCATCTGTAGAATAGATGTCAGAGCTTCATCATCACAGGCAGACCTGAATAAGTTTCCCTGCCTAAGTTTCTGAATGTGAATGTCTCTTTTCTGCCTTTAGATGCTGGCATGTGGATAGGGGAGGGCTGTAGCCCTGTTTTGGAAAAATTATCTGTGTAAGCAAATGTAGCGGCTTTCGCTTGCTCATTCCACGCGACAGCGCCGATCTGGTTGCCCCATAGAAAAACTTTTGCAGTTTCGATTGCCTTTGCCACCTTTAACTTCGCCGAGCACGTTGACGCATTTTACCTAAGTCAACTTAATGAAGGAAAAGTACACACCTTATCTTCATGAATGTTATTTTGACCGTTGATGTGAGACGACAACATAATAGTTGCCGATCACCACAATAAAAATGCCACCAAGTATCATGATTCCTGAAATCAGCAAACGGGAAGTAATCGGTTCCAGTACAAAGATCACACCACCGATTGCTGCGATGATTGGAACAAGTAACTGCACAACTGCGGCTTGAGTGGCAGAGAGCCCTGCGAGGGCTAGATACCAGATGGTATAACCAATGCCTGAAGCGATACCTCCTGAGAGTACGGCCAATAATATTCCTTCTTTGGAGAGCTGAATCTCTTGCAGCGTAACAACAGCCAGAATAATAATCAGCGGCATACTTCGAAAAAAGTTATAGGCTGTATCCATCAATGGGTTGAGTGATGCACGCCCTTTAAGGCTGTAAATACCCCAGGCGATGCCGGCGATAAGCATCAGTATGAAACCCGTCAGCGAGGGGGTGGTGATGTCCGGTAATATCAGAAACACAAAACCGATAAATGCGATAGATGCACCTATCCATTCAGAGAGGTGCAGGCGATTTCCAGCCATAATTGAGAGTAGTATCATGGTCAGCTGTACTGCACCAAATAGCACAAGTGCACCGGTGGCTGTATCAAGTGACACATAAGCAAATGAAAATGCTGCCGCATATATAAACAGTAATGCACTGGCCGACCAACTACCTTTACTTGAAACGCTGTTTTTAGCGCTGTTGAATTGTAAAATAATCAACAGGACAATGGCTCCGGATAGCAGGCGTATGATTGTGAAACCTGAAGCATCAATCAACCCATCCCCGAGTGCTAAACGACACAGGACAGAATTTGCAGCAAACGCAATTAATGCGATGGTAGTAAAAAAGAGTGTTCTTACTGCAAGGCTAGGCGATGATTTCATTTGAGGTGTTGATAGTATTATCAGGGGTCAGGGGGCTCACAGCGATTAGTCTGTAGCGTATCTAAGTTATTACAAGCTGATGTGAAGAAATATAAAAAGGATGAAAAAAGAAGTATGGAAACACAAGCATATAAGTGGTTTTTGATATGAATAGTTCATAGCATTAGCCAATGATATTGCTTCCTGCCATTGCGGCGTTACACTTTAAGTAAGCAGATACAAATGGTGATGAGAGAATTTCTCTTCAGTTAACACCGCAAATGAAACTGCATCAATTGGCGAATATGCGTTCTCATGTAGAGGCTGTGCAGAGTATTATCGGCATGCTGGCAGAGAATAAATTTGATGAGGCATCAGCGGTTGCGCATAATGAACTGGGATTAACGCCGGAAATGAGAAAGATGTGCAATATGATGGGCAATGAAGATTTCACAAAAATGGGTTTGGCTTTTCATCAAAGTGCCGATGTATTAGGGGACACACTGAAAACCGGTGATATGCGTCTCTCACTCAAAGCCCTGCATAGAACCATGAATGCCTGCGTGCAATGCCATGCAACATTTCGACAATAGTATCCGCGTATGATGCAAGCATTATCCGAAACTTGCTCTCTAGAGTAAGCAAGTTTCGGATCAAGGTTGGACTGATCAGCCTCGTGAATATCAAACAGGGATGGGCTTCTGTTTAATCTTTTGCCTCTTCACTGCTTTTTTCATCGTCATCATCCGATACCGCATCAATCACTGCACCACCAATTTTGAATGGCGCTTTGACGACTTCTGCTGTGACATCTACAGCTGTACCGACAATAGTTCCTATGCACCCATTCAAAGAAAATAGCAGGATGAACAACATTATTTTTTTCATAAAAACTCACTAATAAATTTATTGCATGCATCGATGCTGAAATTAGATCATCGACTGCTTGTGAAACTGTTTGTGAAACGTATAGGACGGGGGAATTACTGTGTTTTGGTTTGTTTCTTCAACATGGCCAATGCTTGACCTTTGCCGACCAGTCGAAGTGACCATGCATCGGCAACGCTATCCAAGCCAGGACCGTTATAGGTGACAAAGTTACTGCTGCCTTTTTGTAACGGGATAAGCAGACGTGTTTTTGTCACGAAAGAGGATAACCATGAATTAAGTTTTACATCGTAAATCGCACAGCGAATGCTCTCATTACCGGTTGTTGAAACGCGGCGGAATCCCATCTGTTCGGCGAGCAGTTTATATACTTTGCCATCATCATAATTGATGGCAGAAAATTCGATGTTTTCGATATTGTTATCTGAGCCGGGTTGAGACTGTACAAGACGAATAAGAATTTGTGGCAGTGCACCAAGATCCTGTAAATCGGTGTCCCAGATCTTGCGTTCAATCGTTTCATTAGCACTTATTTTGCGATAGATCGTAGGGTTGTCGGCATTCTGACTGTAAGTGATTTCTACAGTACGTTTTAAAGCGTGGTTAATACGTTTTATATACAGCGGTTTGCCATCACTGGTACGTAAATAATGGGTGGCAGTCAATTGGTCACATTGCCATGAAATTTTCCAGGCTTCGGTGCCCTGATAATCAACTTTATTGACATGGTATTGCAGTAGGCTGCCATCACCTTCCTGAACATAAACAAAATCACCGCTAACAACTGCACTATCACTGGCTGCAGAGGCCGTTAGCGCTGGCGTAAACTGAAGCAGCACCAGACAGAAACATATCTGCATGGCTTTCAATACGGAGGTGGTCAATGTTGTTGATTTATGTGGCATGTTTGACCTCCGTTGTTTTTAGTATTGCTTATATCTTCAGAACGATAGCCTTGTAAGTATTAAGCATCAATGAAACCAGTCACGTTATGTGACTTAATGACTCACCTTTAAATGAAGGGGATTATTGAGAAATATGGGTAAATGGTGTTTCTGGGGTGTTTCTTTATGAATGATGTTGCAAATTGACACATGTTTTCATGGTAAGTATTGCCGCTTAAAAGGGTGATAAATGCCGTTACTGTGCATAGAAGGCCGTAGCTGCTGCAATGGCTACACCGTGTTGGATGGGTGCGTGCATACGGCTAAGCACATCATCGAGTGCTGAGAGACAGAGCAGTACATTGTCTTTGCGTGCTGCATAACCCATCAAGCCGATGCGCCATACGTTGCCAGCCATCGGACCCAGGCCGGCACCAATCTCAAGATTGTAATCATTGAGTAAGGTAGTGCGCAGAGCAGTATCGTCTATGCCAGCCGGGATATGTATAGTATTGAGCTGAGGTAAGCGCTCACTCTCTGCAACCACAAAGGATAATCCTATGGCTTCAATGCCTGCCTTTAAGGCGTGATGATGCAGAGCATGACGATCCCATGCCTGTTCAAGCCCTTCCTCTTTAAGCATAAGCAGTGATTCATGCAGAGCGTAAAGAGCGTTCACTGGTGCGGTATGGTGGTAGGCGCGTTTGCTGTCAGAACCCCCGTTTGATCCCCAGTAGCCCATGACCAGATTCAGGTCAAGAAACCAGCTTTGAACAGGAGACTGACGGTTTGTTATGACATCGATAGCGCGTGCACTGAGTGAGATAGGAGACAGACCCGGTGTGCAGGAGAGGCATTTTTGTGTGCCGGCATAGACGGCATCAATCTCCCAATCATCTACCCGCAGCTCTGTGCCACCAAGCGAGGTCACGGCATCTACAATGGCCAGGCAATCGTATTGGTGAGCAAGCTTTACCAGCGTTTTTACATCGGAAGAAACGCCGGTTGAGGTTTCGGCATGCACAAACGCTACTGCTTTTGCTTCAGGGTGTTGTCTTAATGCATCTTCGAGTTTTTGAGGGTCACATGCTGTTCCCCAAGTATCCTGCACCATCACAGCTTTGGCACCGCAACGCTCCGCATTCTCTTTCATGCGACCACCGAACACACCATTTTGACAAATGATTACGGTGTCACCGATTTCAAGCAAGTTGACAAAGCAGGTCTCCATGCCGGCAGAACCCGGTGCTGAAACAGGAATGGTCAGCTCATTTTTGGTCTGAAAGGCATAATGAAGCAGTATTTTTATCTCATCCATCATTGCGACAAACATAGGGTCCAGATGGCCAATCGTTGGCCTGGCCATAGCTTCTAAAATGCGCGGGTTTACATCCGATGGACCGGGTCCCATTAAGGTGCGTTGTGGTGGATGAAAAGATAATGTCATCAAAATCCCCTTTTGATTGTAGCTATGGTCGATATAAAACTAACTGACTGCTTATGGCTAGGACTGTTGCCCGGTTAAAATATGTCTTATTTTATCTTCCATCGCATTTAGTTGATAAGGCTTTTGGATAAAGCTGATTCTGCTATCGTTATAGAATAACGCTTTGACTTCGGCCTCTGTATATCCGGAACAGATCAGCACCTCCAGTTCAGGAACAAGAGCACGCAGTCGCTTGAGGCACTCGATGCCACCCATTTTTGGCATGGTTAAATCCAACAAAACCATATCAATGTGTTCCTGATGTTGTTGAAAGAGCTCTATAGCATCTACACCATTGATAGCAGTGATCACGTTGATATTGATCTCTTCAAGAATCATTGTGCCAATTTCTCGAAGCATCTCATCATCATCAACCAGTAATACCGTGGGGGCGTGATTTGAATTCATTGCAGTTGTTTCTCTTTAAGCAGTAAATGCATTTTTTTACATAAACTTTTGCTATCATCAGCACTGTAGGGGGTAGCAGGTACGTTTCCCCAAACTGGGGCTGGCCAGGAGACATCTGTGGTGTAACGGACGATATGATGCACATGTAGTTGTGGCACCATATTACCGAGAGCAGCAATATTGATTTTATCAGCGTTGAATGTCTGTTCGATGCATTCAGCCAGCACACTGGATTCATGCATCAATTGTTGCTGATCTATTTCGCTCAATTGATGAATTTCACGGATGTGCTCACGTTGTGGAACGAGAATAAACCATGGGTAATTGGCATCATTGACCAGCAGTAGCAGGCAGAGAGGGAATTCGCCGACAATAACACAGTCTTTTTTCAGTTGCGGGTGCAGAACCATATGGCTACCTCATACCTTGTTCATTATTTGTTTCTCATGATATGACGGGTCAGGAAACGGTCCAGTTGATTGGCGAAGTTTTGACGGTCTGTTTGACTAAATGCAGCAGGGCCTCCGGTGATCACCCCGTTCCCTCGCAGGTCATCCATGAAATTACGCACACTTAAGGCGCTGCGTATATTTTCTGATGTGTACATTTCACCCCTTGGATTCAGCGCAAAACCACCTTTTTCAATCAACCCGGCAGCTAACGGAATATCAGCCGTAATTGCCAGATCACCCGGTTCGGCATGATCAATAATGTAGGCGTCTGCTACATCTGCACCGGCGGCCACTTTAATCGCATTGATATATTCAGACCTGGGGTGTTGAATTTTACTATTGGCGACCAGCGTTAAAGGAAGTTGAACGCGGTCGGCGGCGCGAAACAGAATCTCTTTGATGACGTTAGGGCAGGCATCAGCATCTATCCAGATTCTAAACAATCGAGACGCCAGTCAAAGCGAAGTTCTTTTTAGTGCATGCATGCTAGTTGATTTCCTTGTTTGCCCGCATTAAATCCACCGGGCGACCAATATCATACCAGTAGCCGTGATGTAAGAACCCTGAACAGCGGTTTTTGGCCATGCACTCTCTGAGGGTGCGAGCCAGCGAAAAAGGTTCGTTGTCTTCATAATGTTGAAATACCGCATCATCCCACACAGATACACCTGAAAAAGTATAGCGATCATAACCATTCATTGTCACCAGCTCATTATGCAGGACAAAATCACCCAGCGGGTTATGGCGTGGGTTATTCACTAGTGCAATAGATGCGCCTTTTTCGGGCAGTATGTGGGCCAGACGTTGTACATCAATATTGGCTAATACGTCAGAATTGTAAACCAGTACAGCGCCATTACCGGGCAGGAGTGAGAGTGCTTTTTTGACACCGCCACCAGAATTGAGCAACGCTTCTTCGTAACTGATAGAGATATTGCAACCAAATTGTGAACCATTACCAAGATAGTCTGCCAACTGTTCGGCCTGGTGGTGTGCGTTAACGGCAATCTCATGAATACCCTGAGATGCTAGTGAGCGAATGACATGAGCAATTGCCGGTTCACCAGCTATTTGCATTAACGCCTTGGGTTTGTGATCCGTCATCCATTTTAAACGCGTTCCTAATCCTGCGGCCAGAATTACAGCCCGATCTATGTGCCTCATTGAAGTCCCCTATAACATCCATGTCAAAACGTAGTTACTTCCAATTCACTACCAATCCTATCCAATTCCCAGTTTATCCAGTAGCTCAGGGATTTTTTCAAGTGCAGCCTGACGTCCCATTTCGATTTCCTGCTCGGGATGAGAAAAATCATTCCATTGTGTAAATCCAACCAGCGGTTCAATCAACACATCTGCAAAGTCTTTATTGTATTTGCGCAAATACAAGGACTTGATTTGTGTAGCCCAATCCAGCATCTCATATACATTGCCCGGTTCGATATCCTTAGCTGGCCTTGCTCCGACATTGACGGCTAATACCAATTGATCAGGGGCTGCAAGCATTCGAGCCTCCTGAGCTGGAATATCTGAACCCAAACCACCATCAACGTATTTTTTATTGTTGATGCCAACTGGATCAAATACACCGGGGATAGCCATACTGGCAGCAATCGCGCAGGGCAGTTTAATGTCAGAATTAGCAGAAAACAAATGGCATTCACCATTAGGAAACTCTACGGCGGTGATATACATGGAAATGTCAGTATTGTTAAAACAGCTTTCTCCACAAAATTCATGGGCGATCTCGATGAGTGCTGTGGTATCTGCAATAGAAAGGCCGGTTGACGCTCGGGCTAATAAAACGGTTTGACGGGCTACTGTTGATAGCTTGGTGAACCAGTTTTTATCGTTCCTGTTCGGTTCATCCACTGCTGGCAGAGACAGGTTGGTGAAATGTTCCGATGCTAAAATGGTTTGCGCACGTGCAATGACAGCTTTGGCATCGGGATTGACTGCATACATCGAACCAAACAGTGCTCCGATACTGCTGCCGATAATAGCATCGGGTTTAAGATGATGCGCTTCCAACACATCAAGTACACCCAAGTGTGCAAGCCCTCTGCCGCCACCGCCACCAAGAGCAAGTATAAAACCATTCTTTTTGACTCTTCGTGCTGCCGTGATACGTTCAAGTAGATTCATATCAACTTACCTTCACCCATGTTTCATGATACATGCTCAACGAGACTGTTTTTTAGGTAATGTTGCAACGCGAGCAAGTTTTTCGCATAAAGCTGTTATATCATCCGTCGGTAGTGGTTCAGATTGCTTACTCTCAAGGAAAAAAACATCCACTGCGCGCTCACCAAAGGTAGATACAGATGCACCATGCAGGCTGTAACCTTCGCGGCTTATGGCATCCGCCAATCTGGCTAATAATCTTGGCTGATCTGCAGCTGAAACTTCGATTGCTGTTTCTCTATATGATGCTTTGGGGAGTTCCCGTACACGAACCGGAACACGTTTCATAAGCACATTCACTTTGAATGTTTTATGAATATCGAGTTTGTTGAGTTGATCCTGATCCAATACTTTGGAGACCCTTGATTGCAAACGTTGCAGATCAGAATCAATATCAAAAGGTGCTCCTTCATTACCTTGCAGGTGAAAAATATCCAAAATGCGTTCATCGGCAAGTTTATAAGCCTGAGCCGAAATAATATTGGCTGGTCCTGAAGTGAGCGTGGCTGCAAGTGTTGCAAACAGGCCAACACGAGGTTTAGTTATTACAATGGCCAGCGTTTCCGCGCGTTTTTTATCAACCCATAGATGTATAGCGCTACCACTATTTTTAATCAGTAGGGCTGCAATTTCAGTTAACTGACCGGGTGGAAAATGCATGACACACGATTTTGGAATCAGTGCCATAGCTGCTTGCAGGCCTGATCTATGTGTGTCATTTTTATCTTGCTCAAGTACGGTTTCAATGCGGGTGCGGTAGCGTTCTTTGGCGGCTTCACCACCGGCATCTTCACCGAGCAGACAGTCAGAGGTAGCATGATAGAGTTCTTGAAGTAACGAACCTTTCCAATCATTCCAGACATTCGGGCCAACAGCTGCAATGTCGGCAACACTTAACAGTAGCAAGTAATTAAGCCGTTCCGAATCACCAACACGCTGTGCAAAAGCATTGATCACATCCGGATCGGAGAGATCAAACCGCTGACTTTTCACGGCCATTAACAGATGCTCTTCTACAAGCCAGCTTACCAGATCCGTAGCATCACGATTTAATCCAATGCGCTGGCAAAAACGGCGCGCAATGATAGCGCCGTTTTTCGAATGATCGCCTTCCATGCCTTTGGCGATATCGTGAAAAATGAGTGCAATATAAAGCAGTTCAGGACGCTTGATTTTCAGGCAGATATCATGCGCTAACGGTAGGCGGGTATCACGATTACGATGCCAGAAATTACGCGCTTCGCCAAGCGCACGCAAGGTGTGCTCATCCACGGTGCAAGCGTGGTAACGGTTGAACTGGCCAAGGCCAACAACATCGCGAAATTCCGGGATAAAACGGCCTAGAACCCCTGTGATATTCATGCCGCGTAAGGTCCAGTGCACATTGCGTCTATGTCTCAGAATATGCAAAAACAGAGCGTGTGCTTCAGGGTTGTCACGAAATTTATTGTCGACTAGTCCCACATCTGCGCGAATTTGACGCAAGACTTGGCTGGACAAAAGCCTACGATCCTCCTGAGAGATAAGAAATACTCTCAACAAGCGTAGTGGGTCTTCTTTGAATACATCTGCATCACGAATCCCAACCCTGTTGCCCTCAAGTGTAAACCCATCTCCAATATCGCGTCTGAATGTAAAATATTGAGGGTTGAGCAGCTCCTGAAAATGCAGACGCATCATGCCGGTGATGCGAGATATGCGTCCGACATGGCGGAAATATTCTTTCATAAATGCATCTACACCAGGTAGATGCTTAATTACAGATTCATAATGCATGCGTTCGGCCAATATGATTTGTTGTTCAAAGCCCAAACGATCTGAAGCACGTTTGACTTCCAGATGCAGAGCAGCACGGCAGCGCCAGAGAAATTTCTGAGCTTCTAATAATTGATCCCGTTCTAACTCGGAAATTGCACCATGTTGTACCAGGTCATGAACATTATCGCGTCCGTACCATGCCTTAGCGAGCCAGAATACCGTCTGTACATCACGCAAACCACCACGGGCCTCTTTGATGTCTGGTTCCATCATAAAAGCAGAGCGGCCAGTGCGATCATAACGCGCTTCCAGCTCAATAAGTTTGGCATCAATAAAAGCTTTACGATTTTTTTTGAAAAAGGTTTTCAGATTGTCGTTCAATGCGTTGTAATAATATCCGGAGCCCATTAACAGACGGGACTCCAGTGCCGCTGTTGCCGAAGCCCAGTCCTCATTCAGGTGTTGCATAGTCTCTTTGATGTTACGCACCGCGTAGCCAATATGTGCTCCCATGTCCCATAAAGCACGCAAAAAGGACTGCATCTCCTCTTCTGCTTCGGATGAGAGTGACTCAGGTACCAGAAACCATAAGTCCCAATCAGAATGTGGTGCCAGTTCACCACGTCCGTAGCCGCCTACAGCTACCAGATCAACGCAAGCCGAGGCCATCGGAGCCTGTTTTTGCCATAATTCAATCAATAAGGCATCTACTCCTGCACACATCTGCTGGCTTAAAGAAGCCCCATTGGCACCGGCATCAAAGGCCTCGCCTACAGCCTCATAGAGTGCTTGTATCTGTTCTTTTTCCGGAAGAGCAACAGGGGCGTTTGCGGGCATTATTTCTCCTTACATCGGTAGATATTAAAAACCTGTTCTCCATCAATCACTTTGCTGATGGCGACAGCGCTATCACCATGAATTTCGGCCGCTGAGTTGCGAGCCAGTGTTTCCAGCTCTTCACTGACTTGTTGCTCAGAGCGGGGGATAAACGCGATGCTGTCTAACACAGATACCGTAGTTTGGCCGATGCGTGTACATTGTTCAATTTGATTGTGGTAAAGAATACGCACCTGCACAGCTTCAGGTGTAGTTTTCACCCATGTGCAGCTTGCCAGAAGAGCTGTGGCCAATATCATCAATGTTAAGTTTCTCATTTCCCAGTAACCTCATTTTTTAAACTATCGAGTAGCATTAAAGCATCCAGTGGCCGCATATGTTCCACGTCAACGCCAGCCAGTTTATCACGCAAAGCACGTAAACTCTGCAATTCCGCTTCCTGCTGTCGCTTTTCTGCCACAGCGAACAGACCAAGTTGTGACTTTCCTGATTCAGCAGCTAGTTCTGAACCATGTTCCAGACGAAATAGATGTTCACGGGCGCGTTTGATAACTTCTCTTGGCAGGCCAGCCAGTTGCGCTACCGCAATACCATAGGATTGATCAGCTGCATCCTCGATGACCTGATGCATAAATATCACGGTTCCATTCCATTCGCGCACCGTTACAGAAGCATTAAAGGCTGGTTTGTACTCATCGGGCAGTTCAGTCAGTTCATGATAGTGGGTGGCGAACAGCGTCAGTACATCATCGGATTTGATCAATGATTCAGCTACAGACCAGGCAATAGCCAGACCATCCCAAGTGCTGGTGCCACGTCCGATTTCATCAATAATAACCAGTGAACGTGGTTCCAGTTGGTTGAGAATAGTGGCTGTTTCCATCATTTCGACCATGAAGGTGGAGCGACCACTGGTCAGCTCATCACCGGCACCAACACGGGTGAAGATGCGTTTGGTTAATGGGATGCGCGCCTCTTCGGCAGGCACAAAACAGCCTGTGTGCGCGAGCCATACGATCCATGCTACCTGGCGCATATAGGTGGATTTACCACCCATGTTCGGACCCGTGAGCAGCATGAATCGACGTGACTTTAAGTCCATGTGGGTATCATTCGCGACAAACGGTTCATCACTGCTTAAGTGCCGTTCTACAACCGGGTGACGGCCTGCTACCAGTTTTAAGGCGCGGCCAGCATGCATTTCAGGTTGTATATAATGATAAGTGCGGGCCAGATGTGCAAAACAGGCCAGTACATCCAGTGTTGCTACTGCACGGGCGGCCATTTGAATCGCTGTGGCCTGCTGACATAGTTGCAAGCGGAGTGCTTCAATCAGCCCTGCTTCGGTTTGCATGGCTGCATCCTGTGCGCCAAGAATTTCGGATTCAAAACTGTGCAACTCATCTGTAATAAAGCGTTCTGCATTTACCAGTGTCTGTTTGCGGACATACTCTACCGGAGCAACTTTGGCCTGAGCTTTGGAAATTTCAATAAAATAGCCGAACACTTTATTATATTTCACCCGTAGGTTCGGCAGACCTGTACGCTCGCGTTCACGGGTTTCATAATCACGTAACCAGGCATTGGCATCGTTGGCTAAGCCGCGCAAACGATCCAGTTCGGCATCGAAACCCTGGCGAATCATACCGCCATCACGAAAATTTTGCGGTGTGATATCAACAATAGCTTTGCATAATGTGTCGGCTAATGTTTCAAGTCCATGCAGTGAAGCCGTGATACTGGCAAACAAACCACTGCGTTCACCAAGAGTGTGTGATAATTCAGGCAGAGCCAACAGGGCATCAGTCAATCCACGATAGTCGCGTGGGATAGCTCGACCCAACACGATACGGGTAAGCATGCGCTCCATATCACGTACGCCATTCAAATGCTGACGTAGTGCATCCAGTGTTTCACTATCGTCCATTAAACTTTTTACTGCACTCTGGCGTTCACGCAGTGCATCCAGATCGGTAAGCGGTCGATCAATCCAGTTGCGCAACAGACGCGCCCCCATAGGAGTCGATGTTTCATCTAACACGGCAATCATGCCTGCTTTCGGATCTCCACTGAGTGAACTGTACAGTTCCAGATTGCGGCGTGAACGCATATCAATGCGCATGCCCTCGGCCTGTTCAATAAATACGGGTAGAGAGAGATGTTCTAAGGCGCATTTCTGCGTCTGGCCCAGATAGACCAGCACTGCGCCAACTGCGGCTGCTGCCTGTTGATGATCGTCGAGATTCAATGATTGCCAATCTGAGACACCGAAATGCTGTTCTAACTGCTCACGGGCTACGCTGGCTGAAAAGCTCCAGTCACCGGGGCATGTCTGGGTAGCCTGGATGGGGGAGTCTGCGTTATGCATTAACAGTAACTCGGCGGGATTTAGTACGGTAAGTTGTTCTTCCAGTGCGACATCACCACTACCTTCAAGCAGCTGCCAGTGGCCGCACGATAGATCTATTGAAGCCAGACCCCAGCGTTCATTCTTTTTATAGCAGGCTACCAGAGAAGCTGAGCTGGCTTGATCCAGTAGTTCTGATTCTGTAATCGTACCGGCAGTGACTACCCGCACCACATCACGCCGTACCGGCCCTTTGGAACCATCCGGAGCTTCCATCTGCTCACATACGGCCACGCGTTTACCAGCAGCAACCAAACGTGCAAGATAGTTCTCCGCCTGATGCCAGGGGACACCGGCCATGGGAATATCATCACCATTGGCTTTGCCGCGTTTGGTCAGTGTGATATCCAGAATTTTTGATGCCTCTACGGCATCCTCGAAAAACATTTCATAAAAATCACCCATGCGATAAAACAGCAGGCAATCCGAATATTCGGATTTGATCTTGAGGTACTGTTTCATCATGGGTGTGTGGGTCTGTTCAACCGACTTTTTTGTCATGGCCGCAATGTAACACGGAGCACCTGGATGCTTAAGAAAGAAAAACAGAGCAGTGCTTTCAGGTAGAGTGTTTAATGACAAAAGAAAGATTTAGGCCCGGAGGATATGCATCAGGGGAGGGGGGGGGGGGAGATAACATATCCAGCCGGGCCAATTCTGTAATGCTATCTATCGGGAGATAGCATATTTACTTTAGCAATGTGCCAAGTATTTTCAGATGGGCTGAATCTAGTGGGAATTTTTATTCATAATGTGATCTACGTCATAAAAAATAAAAAAAGATCGCTGCTTTGTTGGAACTCGCATCCAGGCTGCGACGCAAGCATTTTCCATCAATACTGATGATATCAAGTTCGCTTATCTGGCGTAAATCATCCACCCAGCGCCTAAAACAATGGCAGAACTCATCTGTGTTAATCAATGAAAAGACATTACCGAATGTATCATGGGAAGGAATTCCATTTCGCAACGACAGTAGATTTGTAAACCACGCTTCTTTTGCCTTACCAAACGTTTCAATGGCAACCCAACTGTCGGCTCCACAAATAGATGCACAAAGCGTGATAAAAAAGATGTCTTTGAGTTCGTGACGTTTCCGCCTTTCAATGCGTGGGTCTTCAATAGATTCGAAGTGTGCGATGATGGATGTGGTTGGAATATAAGGTGATTTCATATCATTGGTTTTCCACAATATGATGCATGACACACTGTTCTATAAGGAGAGGTAGGCCATCATTGAAGGCGGAATTAAACTGGAGAATGTTAAATTCATCTGAATCAAATTTAA
>JAUZQJ010000034.1 GCA_030951045.1 Mariprofundus sp. | reverse complement strand
CCTTTCTTTTTCTCGATATCGCCTTGATCAAACTGCTTTTTGTAATTACCCAGAAATGCATTGATGATCTTATCAGTTAACTTGTCTTAAATGCAAAGTGAGCTTTTCTGAACGTAATAAATAGAGGGGAAAGTCAAATGTGCAGGGGGAAAGTTGTTTGCATGCTGTCCTCTGATAATGAAATGATTGAATGGAGTTGATGTGAAAATACTAAGATTGAAAATCCCACCGCCTGCTGTTGCTATTGTTTTCGGACTGATGATATGGGGTTTGAGTAATACGTTTTCTGTAGAAGTAGTCGATGCCGATTTAAGACAAATCATTGCCCTGATGCTGTTGGCTGTGGCTGGTACGATCGATGTATGGGCTCTGCTGAGTTTCAGGTTTGCAAAAACCACCATTGATCCACGTTATCCGCATAAAACCAGTGCGATTGTTTCTCACGGTATTTATCAATTCACACGCAATCCAATGTATCTTGGTCTGGTACTTATTTTAACATCGTTAAGTATTTATCTGGGTGCTGCATTAGGAATATTCGTGTTGCTCGGGTTTATTGTCTATATGAATAAATTTCAAATAGAAGCTGAAGAAGAACATTTGGAACAACAGTTTGGGGAGCATTATCTTACCTATAAAAATCATGTTCGCCGTTGGATTTGATGTTTATGAATATTGAATCGGGGTGTAATGTAAGATGCGAACAGTGATTATTTCAGAAGAGCCTATTGAACTCTATAAACTGCTGAAGTTTGAAAGTCTGGTGTCCAGTGGTGGTGAAGCCAAGCATGTGATTGCTGATGGACTTGTTTGGCTCAATGGAATGCCTGAGACACAGAAGAGAAAAAAGATCGTCTCAGGTGATGTTGTGGCCTTTGGCGACGAAAAAATAGTCGTTCAGCTCAAGTGATGTGGTCATGAAAAGGAACTGTCACAATGATGTTGAATCGAAAAGGGTGTTTGTAAAGCTATGAAATGGATATTGATCATTATTGCACTGCTGCTCTCATTGGGAGTGATTGCTTACATCGCCATGGCTATGCAATCGCATAAGCGACCTGATAATCTGGGCTTACAGCAAGGTCTGTTACGCAGCTGCCCTGATTCGCCCAATTGTGTCTGTAGTGAAGATCATAGCCAACATGACGCACAACATGCCATTGCTCCAATCAAGGCTAATGATAAAACGTGGGCTGTACTAACAGCTATAATCACCCGGCAGGGAGGCGTTGTTCAACAGGATGATGGCAACTATCTGCATGCCACGTTTACAACGCCATTCTTTCGATATATCGATGATGTGGAGCTGCGATTTGATCACGCGAAAGGTTTGATTCATGTGCGTTCTGCATCACGTGTGGGGCATTCTGATTTTGGCGTAAACCGGAATCGTATGGTGCGCATCACACAGCTTGTTGAATAGATAAAAAAGTCTTTTATTGCATGGGGCTTCTGTGTGCTTCCCTAAGGTCTTTGCTATCCTTACATGCATCTTTGTGATTTTTCAGGCAGAAATTACGCGTTTATTTTTAATACGATATAGACCATGGTTGCAATGTTTTCTGGGGAGGGAATGTTGACGTGCTAATGATAAAAAACCGCTTTTTTAAATTTTCTTTCGCCATTGGTGTTGTCATTGCGTTGTTCTTCATTGTGACCTTGGGCATGGCCCAGTTGAAAACCCATATCAATACGCATGCATTGGATAACCTTACCGCGATCAATAAAAAAGTGCGTGATGCTTTGCATCGCCAGATTGACAGCAACGTTGTTACGATTACGCAAATTATTGAAGGTAGGGAAACACGCACACTGCTGATGGATCCATTGAATGCAGCAGAAATGACAGATAAACAACGTTTTGATCTGCGTAAAATATTGGCTAAAAATGTATTCTCCCAACACTATAAGGGTTTTTTTCTAATCGGAAAAAACAGAAAAATTCTTGTATCCATGAAACAGCGCGATATGGGTGTGCAGGTTCCTGAATTGGCGCAGGAGGCGATTGAACGCCTTGAACAGGGTGAGCAGTCGGTGCTTACGCACCCCTTTGTGTATGTTGGTCAAATATCCATGTGGATACTGAAAGCGATTACAGACGAGCATGGAAAAAGCATGGGTTATTTTGCACTCGAACTGGGTAATGCCCATCGTTTTTCTGTTACCACTTTAAGTGCCGGTATTAGTTATGCGAGTGGTGAAACATACCTTGTGAATGATCAGGGCTGGATGTTATCCGAGTCCCGTCTGAAGGCCGGTCTGATCTCGGCCGGATTGATGAAGGCTGGTGATGCGACCACTCTGAATATTCAAGTGCTTGATCCGGGCATTAACCTGTTGAATCAACCCATTACAACCAGCAGGGCCGGGCAACAGCCGTTTACATACGCCGTCGAGCATGCGATATCCACCCACGAACCAGGCTGGAATACCGATGGTTACAGAGACTACAGGGGGGCTCAGGTACTGGGTGTCTGGCAGTGGGATAAATATTTGAATGCAGCCATCATTAGTGAAATTGACCAGGACGAAGCCATGCAACTCTATGTCTATGTGCGTAATGTTTTGCTTATTTTACTGTTTTTTGCATTGGCAGGTACACTTGCAGCGATGATGGCATATAGCCGTTTACGTATTCGCTCTGAGCGGGAGGCTAATCGCCATAAAAACCTGTTGCTGGAATCCACCGCAGAAGCCATTTATGGCATTGATATGGAGGGCCATTGTACGTTTGTGAACAGATCCTTTCTTAACATGCTGGGCTATGAGGAGTCTGAGGTAGTGGGGAAACATATCCATGAACTGATCCATTATGCCTATCCTGATGGAGATGATTATCCTGTAGAAGCGTGCAGCATCTACAGAGCACACCGTGAGCGCACACGCGTACATAGAACTGATGAGTCATTCTGGCGCAAAGATGGTACGCCAATCATGGTTGAATGTTGGTCACAACCGCTGTTTGAGGGTGATGATGCGATTGGTAGTGTTGTAACTTTTCTGGATATCACCGAGCAACGCAAAAATGAAATTGAGCGGGAGCAGATGGAAAAGCAGTTGCAGCACTCACAGCGCCTTGAAAGTCTGGGGGTACTGGCCGGTGGCATTGCTCATGACTTCAATAATTTACTTACTGCAATCCTTGGCAATGCATCACTGGTGGAATCAAATATCTTGAAAGATCCGCTCAAGGCGAAAGAGCGTGCTGCAAAAATTATTCTTTCGGCTGAAAAAGCAGGTGTGTTGTGCAAACAGATGCTGGCCTATTCTGGTAAGGGTCAGTTTATTTTGAAACCGATCAATTTATCGAGCATTGTAGAAGAGATGACTCATCTGCTGGAAGTATCTATCGATAAGGCCGTGATCATCAAATACCATCTTACCAGTCAATTACCATTGATCATGGTGGATGAAGCACAAATGCAGCAGGTCATCATGAACCTGGTGACCAATGCCAATGAAGCGATTGATGGCAAGAGTGGCGTGATTTCATTAACTACCGGGGTGATGAACGCAGAAGCACCATACCTGGCCACATGTTATGCCGATCATATTCAAGCCGGCCGGTTTATCTATGTGGAAGTCTGCGATACTGGCTGTGGTATGGATAAAGAGACCATTCAGAAAATATTCGATCCGTTTTTTACAACCAAAGTTACAGGGCGAGGGCTGGGTATGAGCGCGGTACTGGGTATTGTGCGGGGTCATCAGGGTGCGCTAAAGGTTTATTCGGAACCCGGACATGGAACGACATTCAAATTTTTACTGCCGATTGATGAATCGGAGTATGGCTTGAATATGGCTGCCGAGCAGGAAACGAACGTGGAGCATTTTTCTGGCGGTACTGTACTGGTTGTGGATGACGAAGAGACTGTGCGTGAAGTCGCCTGCATGATGCTGGAGGAGATGGGGTTTGACACGATCACGGCCAGCAATGGTGAAGAAGGGCTGTCGATGTATAAAAAACATCAGCATTCTATCTTGTTTGTGCTTACCGACTTAACCATGCCACGCATGAGTGGCAAGGAGTTGTTCACAGAGTTGAAAAATATCAATCCGGAATGTCGTGTTATTTTAAGCAGTGGATACAACTCAACGGAAGCGATTCAACAGTTTTCAGGTAAAGGCCTGGCTGGTTTTGTTCAGAAGCCCTTTACTCCGCAAGCCTTGAGTGCAGAGGTGAAAAAGATGCTCGGAGAGCAACCATGAGAAGTATTCATTTTTTTGGGATTCTACTTTCAGCGATGATATTCACGATGCCGCAGGCAAGGGCAGAAACCATCACCTTGTCTGGGTCCACCACGGTTCAAAAATATATACAGCTTGTTGCTGATGCCTACATGCAA
>JAUZQJ010000033.1 GCA_030951045.1 Mariprofundus sp. | reverse complement strand
TACGCAAAGTAAAATCAATATCGCAGATCATGCAGTGGTATATGCTAAATGCAGAGAAGTGTGGGTTGGCCTGGAGACACTAAACCAACAAGACCTACTCTGCGTAACTTTGCGTACTCTGCGGTGAAAAGCTTTAATCATAATGCAGTATCTCTTTTGGCAGGCTGGGTTCTTTTCCTTCGAGCAGGTCGGTTAATACCTTCATGAAGGCGTCAGCAGGTGGCGGGCATCCGGGTAGATAATAATCGACATGTACTACTTCATGGATGGGGTGAACCTTGTTGAGAAGTAGTGGAATTTCCACATCGTTGGGAATCATGGGGTTATCGACGCCAACACCATTCAGATAGGCTTCTTCCAGGCACTCGGTTAAGGTGAAATGGTTGCGCATGGCTGGCACGCCGCCATTGATGGCACAGGCACCAACCGCAATGACAATCTTACAATTCTCGCGGAACTCTTTGAGAACATGCACATTTTCTGCATTGCACAGGCCGCCTTCAATCAGTCCGATATCACAGTTATTACTACAGTGTTTGATGTCGGTAAGTGGAGATCGATCAAATTCAATGTGTTCGATGAGTTCGACAATGCGTTCATCAATATCAAGAAAGGACATATGGCAGCCGAAGCAACCCGCCAAAGAGGTGGTGGCGACACGAATTTTTTTACTCATCAGTATGCTTTCCTTTACGCAATATTACCGGTTCAATACCGGGTTCAGCAACACTGTGCAGATCAAAGGTGCGTCGGCCAATCGGCACTTCATAACCATGTTCTTTGATCATGATGGCACCTACCGGACAAATATGCGTAGCCAGATCATCGCGATCAATATCTGTATCGACCAGTTTTCCGGAAGGGGCGTTGACGATCAATTTAGCATCGCTGCCACGGCCGGCAATATCAAAGACATTTTTGCCATCAACCTCACGGCTGGCGCGTACACACAGTGCACACAGAATACAGCGGTCACGATCAATGATAATGCTGGCATGGGAAGCATCAATTTCGCGACGCGGATAAAATTGTGGAAAATGACCATCGAGCATATTCAGATGATATGCCACTGCTTGCAGCGTGCAGTCGCCGGTCTTTTCGCAGGATGGGCAGAAATGATTGCCTTCGACAAACAGCATCTGGGTGATGGTTTTGCGTACTTCATTCAGATCTGTTGTGTTCGAGCTTATCTGCTGTCCTGCAGTGGCGGGCAGGGTACAGGATGATGCACTGCGCCCATCCACATCCACAGTACAGAGTTTACAGCTGCCGTGCGGTTTTAAGCCGGGCCTGTGACATAGGTGTGGAATATAGATGTCCGCTTCGAGGGCGGCGTCCATAATAGTTTGTCCTGCTTTAAAAGGGATTTCACGGCCATCAATAGTGATTGTACTCATTGTGTTCCACCTAATTTACCACGAAGGCTCGAAGGCACAAAGGAGTGTAGGCATAAAGATATCGATTGAATCGTAATTGCAGCGAACGTATTAAGGGATAACAATATACTCAGAGCTTTTCTTTGTGTCTCTGTGACTTTGTGGTTCATTTTTTTATCATTATAGATGCGCTTCCGCATCATCGCGTTTGGTGAGCTGGCGTGCTTCTTCAAGTGCTGCATCCAAATCAAAGTGGGGTTCAAAATCACTGTGTACCAGCCTTTCATGAAACAACTCAGGGAATCGTTCCAGCGCATCGAGAATCGGGTTCGGAGCTGTTTGGCCAAGTCCGCAGTGTGAACGGCGCTTAACCAGTGCAGCCATGCGTCGCATCTCATCCATATCATATTCCGTGCCCTTACCATTGCAGATTTTGTCCAGACTGTTTCTAAGTAGCGTGGTACCAACACGGCATGGTGTGCAGAAACCACAGCTTTCATGGGCAAAAAAGTGAGCGAAGTTTTGAATGACCTTGAGCAAGTCACGATCTTTACCGAAAATCATGAATGAGCCGCCAGTAGCAAGATCTTCAAATCCAAGTGTGCGTTCGAATTCATCAGGACTGATCAGTGTGCCGGATGGGCCGCCAACTTGAATAGCCTGAGCATCTTTTGCGCCGCAATCATCCAGAATGCGTTGAATGCTAACCCCGAAGGCATACTCATAGGCACCGGGGGTAAGACAATCACCGCTGATACTTAAAATTTTGCTGCCTGCAGATTTGTCCGATCCATGTGCATTGAACCAGTCACCGCCTTGCACAGCGATTTGCGCCGCAGCAGCCAGTGTTTCAACATTATTCACAACAGTGGGTTGGCCTAGATAACCGCAGGTAACCGGGAAAGGAGGGCGCACGCGTGGAACACCGCGTTTCTGCTCCATCGATTCTATCAGGGCAGACTCTTCACCACAGATATAAGCTCCAGCCCCAACAATAATTTCGATATCGAAGTCAAAGCCCTTTTGTTCGAGAATGTCTTTTCCGAGCAGTTTGGCTTTGTGCCGCCTGCTCAGTACGGCCTGCAGTGAAGGCAATAAATAGCGGTATTCTGCACGCAGGTAGAGATAGCCTTTTTGAGCACCAATTAGATAACCGCAAATGGTCATGCCTTCAAACACCGTATGGGCGTGACTGGAGAGCAGAACACGGTCTTTGAATGTGCCCGGTTCACCTTCATCCGCATTACAGATGACATAATGCGCATCACCGATAGCTTCGCGGCAGAATTTCCATTTCAAACCTGTACTGAAACCGGCGCCGCCGCGTCCTCGTAGACCGGATTGATCAATGTTGGCAAGCATGGTTTCGGCACCTTGCTTGATTGCACTGAGCAGGCCGGAGCCCGGTTCAAAAGGGTCGCTCAATAACAAACCATTTTTGCGTACATTGTCATGTACTTCAAACCATTCGATGGGCCACTCTTCAAGCGGGACACTGTCCTGAATATATGCTGCAATGAGACCCAAACGGCGATTGGAGAGTTGGGTGATGGTGCATCCGTTGATCAGTAGCGCAGGCCCTTGATCACACATGCCGATACAGGATGCATCGCTAATACTCACAGCTCCATCGGATCGGGTTTCACCAGGCACTACATTCAACTGATCACAGAGGTATTGCATCATTGTCATATCACCGCAACTGTTACAGTTACTGAACATAATATCAAAGCGGCCACGCGCTGTGCGATGAAAAAAGGAATAGAAATCAATAGCAGCCTCTATCTGGCTGACCGGCAGTTTCAGCTCATCAGCCAGAGCAGGTATGCTCTGTTTCGGGATATGGTGAAACTGTTTCTGTATCGCATACAGTCGGTGCAGTAGATGATCACAGTTCATATGATCTCTGTTTGCGGTTGCGATGAGAGAGGTGGTGGATTGGTTTGTATGGTCATGACTTGGTTCCAAGACAAGCTCCTGATGTGCGAGAATATGATACTAGAAAATAGGGGTAGATGAAAGGGGTAATCACACGCTATTGCATCTCTTTGTCAGTTGTTTTTTTGAACACTTTTTTATAAGAAAAAGCCATTATTTGTTATTCCGATCATCATGCTGCAGCCGAGTAACAGGGTTGCTGTGCCGATGCCTATGAGCAGGTATTGGTGCAGGCCGCTAAAGCGCATGCTGCTGTGACGAAGTGGTAGAATAATGGCAATGGAAAGCAGTGCCATGCCGGCTATGGAACCGATGCCGAACAGGGCGATATAGATCAGGCCCATTGAAAAAGAGTGGACACTTTGCATCGTTAATACGATCAGGGCAGCAGAGCCCGCCATGCCGTGCATAATGCCGACCAGCAGCGCACGCATTGGAAAAGGGGTAGTTGCGTGACGATGTTCATGATCGCTGCTTGTATGGATTGTGTTGCTGATGTGATTATGAGCGTGAAAATGCACTGTGCCATCCTGGTGACTATGTGTATGGAAATGCAGATGTTTTTGCATGGCACGCCGTAGTACATCTGCGCCCAAAATGACCAGCATGATGGCAACAGTAAATTCCAGCATCATGGCGACCTGCTCTGGAATCATGCTATCGAGCAACATCACGGTAGAGCCGAAGATAAACAGGGTGATCGTGTGGCCGAGACCCCATACAGAGCCCAGACGAATTGATTCACTTATACTGGCAGTGCGTGTTACCAGTGATGCCACGGCTGCGACATGATCGGATTCAATGGCGTGCCGCATGCCGAGCAGAAACCCGATAAATAATATTTCAAGCATGTTTGACCTCACACATGTCCAGCTCCAGATAAACAGGTTGCAGCAGCAATAGCAGCTTGGCCGAGCGGAAGGCCGCCATCGTTGATGGGGGTCTGTTGGGCAATCATCATCTTGAAACCATGTCGTTGTAATACTCTCTCCACGCCACTACGCAGTAAGTGGTTCTGAAAGACGCCGCCGGAAAGTACCACGCGTTTAATCTGATGCTGCTGACATAGATTCATGGCCAGCTCACTCACAGCTGTGATAAGCGTTTGATGGAAACGGGCAGCTATCACTGATTGATCCATTCCCTGATCAATGTCTGTCAGTATAGCCTGCCACATGGCCTGCCATTGAAGTTGAATGAGTCCATCCGGACAGGCCGTTATGTTGAAAGGGTAAGCTTCTGTTGTTTTATCGATGACCTGGCTTGCTATGCGTTCGAGTGCAATGGCGGCCTGGCCTTCCTGGTTAACCATTTCACGGTGTATATCTAAACATGCGGCTACTGCATCAAATAGCCTGCCAGCCGATGATGCGGTGGGGCTGTTCAACCCCTTGTTGAGCATGGTCTCCAGCACAGCAAGGGGTTTGTTATGAAGGAATGTCATGATATCGATATTAGGAAACTGGTTTGTGATCGATTTCCATCCGCAGGCGTGTAAATGTGCCAACGTGTTGCGCCAGGGTTCACGGATCGCCTGGGCACCGCCCGGCATCGCCACAGGCTGGAAGCAAGCCAGGCGGGTAAAGCCGGTATAATTTGCCAGTAAGAATTCTCCTCCCCAGATGGTTCCGTCTGCGCCGAAGCCAAGGCCATCCAGCGCAATGCCAAGTACGGGATCTGCATGCATCGGGTGAGCATATTCAGCAAGACAGGCCGCAATATGGGCGTGGTGGTGTTGTACGCTAATAGTATTGCTTTCATAGCGCTCAGCCAGACCTATGCCTATTTGCGTGGATAGATAATCAGGGTGCATATCGAGTGCTATCTGGTTGGGGCTGAAGGCGTATGTGCTACATGCAGATTGTAGTGCATCGTTGTAGGCTCTGAATACATTGGGCTGTTCAAGATCATCATTGCTTTCAAACAATTGCGCTTGGCCGGTTTCAAGCAGGCAGAAGCTGCTTTTCAACTCTGCACCCATAGCAAGAACGGCTGGAGCGCGTGCAAAGGCCTCGGGCAGCGTGAAAATGCCGGCATGCATATTGTACAGGGTTTCGTTCTTTTTTAGCATGACTGGCTCAGCATATTCTCGGCAGTTGTTCTCCGGCTAACCAGTCAACAACGCGCGATCCACCGAAAGATGTATGCATCTGTACCATATGATGTTCATCAGCGATTACTCTGCCAATGATCGCTGCGTCTTTGCCGTGTGGATTAGCTTGCATGGCCGCTAGAAGGGCATCGGCATCGGCTGCATCACAGATGCAAATTAATTTCCCTTCGTTGGCAACATATAGAGGATCCAGACCGAGTAGCTCACAAGCGCCAATGACAGCCGGTTTGATGGGGATAGCTTGTTCATGAATAACCATGCCGACAGATGATTGCAGGGCGATTTCATTGAGCGTGGTGGCCAGACCTCCACGCGTAGGATCACGCAGACAATGGATATCAGGAACGATATCTACCATGCGTTTCACCAGTCCGTGCAGTGCGGCTGAATCAGATAGCAGGGTGGTTTCAAATGCTAGGTTTTCACGGCTAGAGAGTACGGCCATGCCGTGATCGCCAATGCTGCCGGATAGGATGATGACATCACCGGGGCATGCACGATCTCCAGAGATATTGATGTCATCAGCTACTACACCTACACCCGTAGTGGTAATAAATACGCCATCGCCATGACCTTTTTCGACCACCTTGGTATCGCCGGTAACTACGGGAACACCGGCCTCTCGCGATGCTCTGGCCATACTGGAAACGATCTGTTCCAGGTCGGATAGTGGAAACCCTTCTTCCAGAATAAAGGCGGCAGAAAGATAGAGGGGTTTGGCACCGGCCATGCAGACATCGTTGATGGTGCCATGCACGGAGAGGGAGCCGATATCACCACCGGGAAAGAAGAGAGGGGAAATAACATGGGCATCGGTACTGATTACCATACGTCCGGCCGATACGTTAAAAGCAGCTTGATCGTTTTGTTGGCGAAGTAGTTCATTATCGAAATGAAACATGAATATTTGGTCGATGAGTTGGGCCATGGCACGGCCACCACTGCCGTGACTCATGTTTACAAGGCCATGTTTGATATCGAGTTTACCGGAATAGGGTCGCATTATGTTGATCTCTCCTGCTGTATTGCAGTTGTGCCAGCTTGACGAAAACGGCCATAACTCCAGTAGGCAGCACAGGAGCCTTCCGATGAAACCATGCAAGCACCCATCGGGTTTTCCGGCCTGCAGACAGTGCCGAATAGTGTGCAATCGGTTGGTTTGTTTAGACCTCGCAAAATGGCCGGACAGAGGCAGCGTTTCACATCGCTGCTGGTAATGTGTTCTATATCAAAACGTTGTTCTGCATCCCAATCGGTATAGCTGTCACGTATTTTCAGAGCGCTGTTTTTCATCAAACCAAGACCCCGCCACTCAAAAGAAGGACGCAGTTCAAATATCTTATCCATCAAAGTCTGCGCTTTACGATTACCATCATCGGTGACCACGCGAGTATATTCATTCTCCACCGTAACCCGGCCACTATTAAGCTGGCGAATCAGCATCAGTGTGGATTGCATCACATCCAACGGTTCAAAACCGGCAATCACGATAGGTGTGTGAAACTCAGTAGCACAGAATGCATAGGCCTGACTGCCAATAATGGTGCTGACGTGGGAGGGGCCTAAAATGCCATCGATATTGGCGCTTTGATCACCATCCTGTTGTAAAATATGACGCATGGCAGGAGGGGTAAGCACATGATTACAGAAGACTGAGAAATTAGTTAAGCCTTCCTGTTGCGCTTGTTGAATAGCAACGGCTGTGGGTGGTGTGGTCGTTTCAAAACCGATAGCAAAAAAGACCACCTGACGATCAGGGTTCTGACGCGCAATTTGCAGTGCATCACTAGTGGAATAAACCATGCGAATATCACCACCATCAGCCTTGGCTTTGAGTAAGCTTTTCTTTTTGCTGGCTGGTACACGTACCAGGTCGGCATAGGTGCAGAGGATCACATCATGTTCTTGCACCAGTTGAATGGCGTTATCAATGCGCCCTTTGGGCAATACGCATACAGGGCAGCCGGGGCCATGCACAAAATTCACATTTTCAGGCATTAAATCCTGAATGCCAAAGCGGAAGATGGCATGGGTGTGACCACCGCAAAATTCCATCAGTCGATAATCTCTACCGCTTTCCACTTCACTGGCGATGACTCCGGCTAATTTGGCCGCGATATCACCATTGCGGAATTCATTGACGTATTTCATGAGGCTGCCTGTTCGTCTTGCTTATTCATTATATCGAGCTCTTCAAACAGTGCCAGTGTGCTCTTGGCCTCTTCTTCACTGAGTTTATGCAGTGCGAAACCGACATGAATCAAAAGGTAGTCGCCGATTTGAACATCATCCACCAGCACGGTGGATACATCTTTCTGAACGCCGGACAGATCGACGGTGGCTATTTCACTGCTTGCATTCAAGGCGGTGACAATGGCTGGAACTGCTAAACACATCTAAGCGTCCTGCTTCGCTGTAGCGTGTTGTTGTTTATCTGTTTGAATGGATTGGTGCAGATCCCGTAACCATTGATACCACTCCTGCATACCTTCGCCTGTGGTGGCTGAGACTTGCAGTATTGTCATGCCAGGGTTAACGCGTTGGGCATAGGCAATGCATTGATCAACATCGAACTGAAGATAGGGCAAGAGATCGGTTTTATTCAGCAGCATCAGGCCCGCGGCATGGAACATGTCCGGATATTTGAGTGGTTTATCCTCGCCTTCCGTGACCGACAAAATAACCACCTTGTGTGCTTCACCGAGATCAAACGATGCGGGGCATACCAGGTTCCCTACATTTTCAATAAACAGCAGGCTATCGTCTTCCGGTTCAAGGGATTCAAGGGCATGGCCAACCATATCGGCATCCAGATGACAGCCTTTGCCGGTGTTGATCTGAATAGCTTTTACACCCGTGGCACGAATACGTTCGGCATCCAGTACGGTTTGCTGATCACCTTCGATCACGGACTGAGAAAACTCAGACTTGAGATCATTCAACGTGCGTGTGAGCAGGGTGGTTTTACCGGAGCCGGGGCTGGATACCAAATTGAGTGCCAGCATGCCATGCGTTTTGAAATAATCTTTGTTATCATCTGCATAGGCGTTATTTTTACTGAGGATATCCTGCTCTATCTTCAGAATGCGTGAGGGGCTAATGCCCGCGGCATGGGTAGCCATCAGGGCGTTGTCATGATGATGTGAATGATCATGGGCGTGGCCGTGATCATGAGCGTGGTCGTGAGTGTGGCCTTCGATGGTTGTGTCGCCTTCAGCGCAACCGCATGTTGTGCACATTATTGCACCTCCAATTCTTTAATTCGCATCTCTTCACCTGCTAAAATATCCAAAGGATAGTGTCCACATTCAGGACAAATATCAAAGCGTGCCGAGACCTGTGTCTGGTGTTTACAAATAGGACATACTGCACGCCCCTGAATGTGAATAACTTCGAGTTTGGCAGCATCCGCGATGGTGTCTCTGGCGATAGCATCAAAACTGAAACGCATTGCTTCGATTTCAACACCTGCCAATGCACCGATTTCCAACCAGACTGTAGTGACCTTGATAAAATGCTGCTCACTGGCCTGTTGTTCGATCAATTGTATCACACCTTCGCATAGTGACATCTCATGCATGGATGACTCCCATAACATCGCAATTCATATTTCTATTGTAATTGAGTGGCATATTTAACCTTTATGATTAATCAAGTCGTGTGTAACGATGGAGTAGGGATACCTTGTGTTTACTGCCATAAGCATTGATGTGATAAAGCTAGCTCAGGTGACAGAGATATAGCCTTCGAGTTGCTGGATAAGATCATCTTTTTCCTGCAAGGTCAGCACAACAATATCCCTGAGCGAAATTAGCCCAATAAATTCATCGTCTCTGAATACCAGCAGATGACGACATCGTTTCTCTTTCATGATTTGCAGCGCTTCATCGCATGTTGCTTCAGGATGAATATTTAAGTCATCGGTGTGCATCACACCCTTGATTTTAACATTGCCCGGTTCACGTCCTTTTCCAACAACCTGCATCATTAATTCTCGCTCGGTGAAGATGCCAACAACCCGGGCATGACTGGTCACCACAACTGAACCAATCTGATTTTCTGTCATCAGTTGTGCTGCTTCCAGAGCCGAATGATTCTCATCAATGGTAGTGACGGTTTTATTGATACCTGGATTGATTTTCATGGTATTGATCCTTTTCTGCGCCAACGTAATCGTTTGAAATACATAATACATGAATAGGTATATATTGTCATTATTTATTACGCGGAAAAAATTTAAAGAGGCATGTATTTCTGTGGAGGTATTAGCATACGATATAGGGCGTAGTTTTTAGGCAATCACTGGATATGATATCTGACAGTAAAATAGAGGGGAATGTTTCAAATGGTAGCAGATCGAATGAATCCAGATCGAGTAGATGTAGACCGTGGCGGTGAAAAGGCCAAAGATGCAGATATCCTGATAAACAATAACTGGTTACAGGATATTCAGCAGCTGTTCAAACAGAGTAGAGTAGCTTTGATAGCCACTACAGGTCTGCATGGACCGGAGGCAAGCATGGCTCCCTTTGCGGTCCACAAGGTTAATATTCTGTTGCATCTGTCTGCTTTGGCGAAACATACTGGCAACATTGAACGAGAGCCGAATATTGGCCTCATGGTTTGCACGCCTGAATCTATAGCTGATTCACCGCTTGCCCTGCCCAGGATCACGCTGCAGGGTCAACTCTTACCAGTTGGACATGCGGATCTTGCAGCAGCAAAAGCTGCCTACCTCACACGCATACCGGATGCAGAGCAGCTCTTTTCATTCGCTGATTTTCGCCTTTTTCAGTTCTCACCAGCTCGTATCCATTGGGTCGGTGGATTTGGTAGTGCAAGAAAAGTGTCACTAGCGCAGTGGAAAAGCCTGACATCACTGGTGTGACGGTTGTGTTTTAGGGAGATACTGATTTCTTGGTTCCTGCCAAACAGAGCTCGCAAAAGATAAAACGGGAACGCTGACTACATCAGCGCTTCCTTAATGGAATACCTTTTTCATACGTGTGAAAATACTGGATTCCAGACCAAGATTTTTGGGTGAGACTTCATACAGTGTACTCACACCTACACCTTTGAGTGTCATGTTTTTTGGTTTCCCAATGACAATATCACCAGAATAGTCACGGATTTTTGTATGAATCAATCCGTACACAATTTCGTCAATCAACACCTGATTACGCAGTGCATTGGTTTGAATGCGTGAGCCTTTATCCATGGCATGGCCGATATAGTCTTTATTTCTGCCGGGAATCTGTTTTACATATCCGCAGGTGATGCCAATACGATAATTCATAGGGCCTACTAGTTTTTTCAGTTTTTTACGATTCGCGGCAATGCTGCGTTTAATTAACAAGGATGCGAGTACAGCATCAATGGCATTTTCAAACACTACCATGACACCATCACCAAGGCGTTTAACAACATGGCCCTTGTGTTTTTTTACCGCATTTTCGCAGATGTCGCAGAATAGACGATTGCGCATATAACCTTTGCTATGGCCCATTTCACGTTTGTATTCGGTTGAGGATTCCAAATCAGTGAACATGATGCATTTATATTGATCATCATTGGTGGCAATAGCATGGGACACTTCTTCGATAATGGTATCAATCTCAAGCAACTCACTGTCCATACGGTTGGCAGGCTTGGATGCTGTCATTGTAGGTACTACAACCAGATCTACGACACCTTTTGTGCTTATTTTTTTTGAGCGTGTTCTAGTGGCAGAAAGAGGAAGTGCTTTTAATTCTCTATTAGGCGCTTTTAAATTCGTTTCAACTGCCATGATATCCTCCGGTAAATACCGATCATTAGTTTGGCGAAGGCTGATCATAGAGAGGGGGATTAATGTGACAGACCGCACAAAATGCAAGATGGGTCACTTTTTATATTTGTTAGTGTGTTGAATCGGTTGCGAAATTTATTCCATTAGGAAGGCACTGATTAATAAGGGGGAAATGCGCCTGAGGCAATATCGTCAATGCGGTTGCGTATTTTTTTAAGGTTGGCATTGCAGATCATTCGATTATCAATCAGCACCAGTGGTGCATTAGGGCACTGCCCTCGGCAGTCACCAATGATCGGTTTCATACCGTTTGCTTCCAGCTCTTCAGACAGCGTTCTGCCCCCAATATCACTGCACTGAGGGCCGTGGCACACTTCTATTGTTAGTTCCTGGTCAGGAGATGTTGTTGAATTATTCATCATATGCTTCCTTGCTGAAAGAGGGCTTTGATTGCGGGTAATGATTCGGGCAGATGATCAAAGCGGTGTGATCCATTTTCAAAAAGGTGCATGTCTGAGTGCTGGCTAAAGCGTGCAATTGCTTTGTTGTAATCAAGTACATCATCACCTCTGTCCAGCAGCAATAGTGATGGGGCAGAAGGTTCTTGCATCTCTGCGCTCATTTGATGCAGACAATCGGCATCGCTTTGATCCATGATAAAAGTTTCATCAGTATAATAGTTTTTGTACTCACCAAGCGCATGACTGGTCAAATCATTCACATCAGCAAGTGGGTTGATCAGTACCGTAGGCCAGGCAAATTTTGCGCCGTAATAGGCTGCAAAGAACCCACCCAGAGAGGTGCCGATCAGGCCGACAGACTTACCTTTCAGATCAGTAAAATACCTGTCCAGAAAACGTGCTGCGTCGAATGATTTATTGGGTAGGTCCGGAGCAGCGAAATGATAATTATCACTGATATGATCACGTAACCAGTTACTTTTGCTGCTATTGCCGATGCTGGCAAAACCATGCAGATAGATCAGTTTCATTAGGGTCTCCTGAACAGAATGATGGGGAAGATATGCGTGAATGGCCAACTCTGCCAGTTACAGATGATTACCGGCATGCTTGTTGTGATTCATATCAGTATTGAACCTCAATCACCATAGCCTTTATGAGCACAGTGTTGTCCGATTTTTTGCCCACCATCTATGTTACGGTATTGCCTGTTATGCTCAAAGGTATGATGCCGTATGGAACATTAATAAAATGTTGAATATGCAATAAAAAACCCGGCACAAGGCCGGGCTTCTTATTGTATTGCTGACTGCTTAGTGGTGATCTTTTTTATCTTTATGATCACTGTCTTTGTTGCTCTTGTCATCTTTCTCGGCGTGTTTGCTTTCGCTCTTATCATCTTTATCAGAGCCATAGTCTGATGATTTCTCGGAATAAGTCTTGGAGTCATGTCCATGATCTCCAGCGTATGAGGCTGGTACTACTGCAAAAGCAGATGCCATAAGAAATGCGAACAGCATGATGAGTTTGTTCATTGTTATTCTCTCCTGAGGTTGATGTGAATCTCAACGTGTTGTGATAGTGCCGCGAAGGTATCAGTTGGATTGATCATGATGGTAGTGTAAAAAAAGCACCAGCTGGGCGCGAAAGGGTATGTGCCGTTTGCGTAAACGGTTGTATATGACGTCTCATGTGCCCAATTCTCTATAGATAGTTTGCAGTTGCGGTCTTTGAACTAATTAATCGAAAAAACTGTAATGCAGGGAGAATGTAAAACTAAAATCTTGTGTGGTCAGTTGTGTTAGGCCATTTTCGGTGAAAGCCAATGTCCATCCTAAACTGTCATCTGTTTCAGCTTGTATGCCGAACGAGATTAGCATGGGTTTACTATCGAGTTGCTGCATAGGTGTTGAATAAGGGGAGGTGCCGACCTGAACTTGCGCGATGACAGAGAGTTGTTGGCTATATTTCCAGCCCAGTGTGGAGGATACCCGTGTATAATAAGGTTGGTAATCCCAGCCAAGAATGTACGCAGGACCAGTGATGGATGCATTGAATTGTGTGCCCGGCACATCCTTGATGAAGGGGTGGATCAGCCAGCCTTCAGCATGTATGAACCAATGCTCACTGTTGAAACTGGCAACGGCACCAAGGCCTGCATCGGGTTTACCACTACCCCAGCCTCGTTGCTTCGAAGCGGTTGGTAATTTGATCGCAGCAAGTGCCGCAATGGCCCAGCCATCGCCATCAATAATTTGCTTGCGCAGTGAAATAGTAGCATTACCCAGTTCCCACCTGTTTTTACCTTGCCAGCCAGCATTGCCACCCTGTCTGAGGTGGTATGCAAATGTATTGTTTGGTCTGGTTGAGCGACTGGCGGCAGGTATGTTCAGAAGCTTATGGAAGTCATTGATGAATGGATCCAGCAGACCATTGAAAGGGCGCTGCACTGGCAGTTGAATCGATACATCCATGTTGTTGCTTAAGGATTTGCGTACGGTGAAGTCTGCCACATACATTTCCATATCGACCATCAAAAAATCTATGCTGCCATGGTTGATCTGGTGAATGTTGGCCAGATGTTGATCCAACTTGATATCCCAGTTGCTGTAATCGCGTAAGGCGGAGTCTGGCACCGGATCAAGGAAGCGCATCATGGGTGCATAGAGGTTGCGAACAGGTAATGGCGCAGTAATGAAGCTTCCAGCAGCACTGATAAAGGAGTGCGAAAACATTGAAATGACAATGATTCCTAATAGATGCATATATATTTTTTTAAACATATATCGCCACAAGCACAATGTAGCGAAAGTGCTATAGGATTTAAAGAAATTTATTTGGGTTTTATTGAATAGAATGAATGTCTTCAGTCAAGGATGCCTTTATGCACTATAAATACCATGGTTATGCATAGTGGAATCAATGAAATCTCATTGCTGCATAGTATTAAAGACTTGAATAGTTGTGCGAATATATAATGATTAAGTCATGATGACACTTATCGTTATGCGAGAGACCTGATGTCTGGACATCATCACCATTCATCAGGTGAACATGTGCATCACCATCATTTGGATATGGCGCTGGCTTTAACGGCCTTGTTTGCCGTGGTGGAGTTTGCTGGTGGATGGATATCAAATTCACTGGCCTTGTTGGCCGATGCTGTACATATGAGTTCTGATGTAGTGGCTCTGGGCATTGCCGCCTTTGCAGGGCGATTGGCTTTAAGACCAGCACATAGCGGCATGACCTATGGATATGGACGAGCCAAGGTGCTAGCTGCTCAGGCCAATGGTGTAGCACTTTGGTTTTTGAGTGGTTGGATAGTCTGGGAGGCTTTTGGGCGCTTGGCAGAGCCGCCTGAAGTAGGTGGTGGAATTGTCATTGCGGTGGGGGTTGTAGGGCTCATTGTCAATGTGGTGATCCTGAGGTGGTTGCATGGTGCGCATGATATTAATAGCCGGGCGGCATACTGGCATGTGCTTGGCGATATGTTGGGCTCCATAGCCGCGATTGTTGCCGGTGTTGTCATCTTTCTCACCGGCTGGATGCCTATAGATCCGATACTTTCATTCCTGGTGGCTGTAATTCTTGCCTGGGGAGGATGGAACCTCTTGCGTGAGACAACATCTGAATTGATGGAAGCAACACCGGTGGATATCGATGTATCGAGACTGGAAACGGTGATGCATGAGGCAGATGGCGTATTGGCTATCCATCATCTGCATAATTGGACACTGCCTGGCGGTGGGTGGGCAATGTCTGCACATATTGTAGTTGAAGATTTACAAGGCTGGGATCAGACACTTGTCGATCTACAGGCCATATTACATGAAACGGGGGTGAAACACGCCACCCTGCAGCCAGAATCAGGTGCTACATATTGTAATCAGCACTGTTGTGAACTGTGTGAGCATGAAAAAGTGGTATGATCTTTCCCGTGAAGAGAAAAATGGTTGAATATCTGATGTGGTTGAGTTCATCGCTCTTATTGGGTGTTGGCATTGTTCTGCCGATGTTCTCATTTCAAAAATTTTATATATTTAATGATACCTTTTCATTACTCGGTGGTGTTCTTTATCTATTAGACCAGGGTGAGATCGCGCTGTTCTTAATTTTATCTGTTTTTAGCATCGTGTTGCCGATGTATAAAATGGTGCTGGCTTTTTTGCTGGTGAGTAACCGACTTAAGGATACAGAACAAAACATGAGAACGGTGAAACGCTTGGCGGTTATTGGGAAATGGTCGATGACCGATGTGTTTGTGATTGCTGTACTGGCGGCTACAGTCAAGTTGAACATGATAGCTAGCATAGAAGTGCATGTCGGTTTGTACGTCTTTGCTGCGGGGGTGATGATTAGCATGTTATTGGTGCATACCCTGCTTTCAGATTATGAATTAAAACCTGTTGCTTAATAGTCGAACCATCTTTTTGATGCCCTATCATGCACATGCTGTTTTGACCTATCGCGCCTACCCGACAGGGTAATCGCATTAATATGTTTAAAAGCATTTACAGCAGAGTGATGCAGAGAAATCGGTATAATGATCAAAAAACATCGCGTAACGGGAGAGTAAAAGCTGAGAGTTGGCCCTGTTTTTAGTCTTTACTTTGCGTAACTCTGCGTCCTCTGCGGTGAAATATACTGAGTAATGACTGTAAAACAGAGGCTATTTAATGCGATTGCCTGCCTAGCAGAGCAACCCCATTGCTCTGCTAGGCTTGCTTAGGTAGCGTGCCGAGTCCGTAAATTGGCTGGATTTGACTCTGTTCATACGATCCATCCTACTCTTTAATACTGGGGTTTATAATGCTCGAATCGATGCGTAAACATGCGAAGTCTTGGGTCGCAAAAATCATCCTTGGCGGTATCGCACTATCGTTTGTTTTGTGGGGTGTTGGTGATTATTTCACAGGCGGCAATTCAGAGCCGGTAGCCACCATCAATGATACTCCAGTGAGTAATGCTGAGTTTTATCAGGCTTATAACCGCCAGATTAACTATTACCGCTCTATGCTGGGTAAACAGTATTCCAAGGATTTGATCAAATCACTGAATGTGAAAGACAATACCTTACAAACGATCATCAACCGTAGAGTTATGCTCAATACCGCCACAGAATTAGGGCTTACGGCACCGAATGCGGTGGTCTTGGCAACAGTTACAAATAACCCCTCATTCCAGTCTGCTGGTGAATTTGATCCGAAACGTTATCAGGCACTGACCCGTAATATGGGCTTTGGTTCAGAGCAGGATTATGAGAATGATGTGCGATTGAATGTGGTGGTTGATGCACTGCAGCAAGCTATTGTTGGATCTGTGCATGTTAGTGATGCTGAAATTCGCGAACGTTTTGATCGTGAATATGAACAACGCGTATTGGTCGCTATTGTTGTTGATCCGGTTTCAGTAAGGGATCAGGTGACAATATCTGAAGCCGATGCCAAAGCCTGGTATGAATCACATAAGGGAGATTATCAGTCACCACTACGGATTAAAGTGAATACTGTAGAGATTGACCCAAGTGCATTGGCTGTAGATATGAGTGTTGATGAGTCAGATATTCAGGCTGCATATGATGCGAAAAAAGGTGAATTTGTTGAAGCTGAACAGCGTAAAGCGCGCCATGTACTGATTAAAGCTAAATCGGATTCTTCAGAAGCCGAACGTCTTGCAGCCCGCGCGAAGATTGAAGCGGTGCAGGCACGTATCAAGGCTGGTGAAGATTTTTCCAAGATTGCTAAAGAAGTCTCTGAAGATTCTACTGCCGAAAAGGGCGGGGATCTGGGCTGGTTCAAACCGGGGGCTATGGTAAGTGCTTTTGATCAGGCTGTATTTGCGATGGAAAAGGGCAGTGTCAGCGGGATTGTTGAGACGCAGTTCGGCTATCATTTGATTCAGTTGGATGATATTCGCCCAGCTACCACGAAGAGCTATGCAGAAATGAAAGACACCTTGCGTGTTGGGTTGCTTCAGACCGCTGCCAATAATGAAGCGTACAATCTTTCACAGAATTTGGATGATGCCCTGGGTATGGAAGACTCATTGAAAGCTGCAGCCGATGTGCTGAACTTGAAAATGAACTCAAGCAATGCCGTTAGCCTGCAAGAAGCTGAACTGGATCCGATGTTCACCGATGTGGAGATTCGTTCTAAAGCATTTGCTACACTGCCAGGTCAGCCTATTGAGATTGTGGAAGCCAGTAATGGCACATTTGTTGCCCTGGAAGTGGTTGAACGCATTGAACCGGACACCTTGCCTTATGAAGACGTGGCGGCAAAGGTGAAAGCCAACGCTAAAGTGGACGCTTCCAATAAAAAGGCGCGCGATATTGCCGATATAATTCGCACGTCGTCGGGTAAATCGCTGGATCAATTGGCACAGGAATATGGTCAGGCCAAATACATTTCTAAACCAGTACGCAGCAATGGTGAAGGTGATAGTGCGTCATGGTTGAGCCGTAGCTTGTTGAATCGTGCTTTCAGCACTGCTTCAGGCAGTTGGGTGGCTCAGTCTATTAAAGTGCCTCAAGGCTATGCGGCGGTACGGGTAGAGAAAACAATCGCTCCTGCGGCTGATGCATTCAATGGAAAAAAAGAAGCGATTCGTAAAGAGGTAGAGAAAACCAAGGGCAATGTGCGTTTCGCGCGTTTTATGGCTTCTGTGCGTGATCGATATGACATTGTGACCAATCAGAGAGAGCTGGAACGTTTTTAAGCGCTAACCCTACGAACAAGAAGAATCATGAAACCCTGTCACTTTCGGCAGGGTTTTTTCGTTGAGGTAGATAATGTTGAATGGTAGATAATAGTTCAGTTTCTGCATGCCCTTGTTGCGGCAATAACCATAAGGGCCGCTCTATAGGCCACAGGTCTTGCAGTTTAACAGCATCCTTGGCTGTAATAGCGATATGTGGGCCAAGACTTAATATATCGCTGACGTCATTGGTACTGTAGGCATGATGATCCGGATAAGATTTAGTACCTGAGAGCATCAGGCCGGTGCTTTTCAGATCATTGAAAAAACGCTCGGGTCGGGCGATAGCCGTTACGGCATAGACATGTTTCGGCGAGGGTATATCTGTTTTCATGAGATCAATGATATCGAGTGGGGCAGTAAGCCATTGCCATTCATGCCAATCTCCGAGTTTTTTGCATAACTGTTTGTTAGAGGTGCTGCCGGTGCGGATAATAACGTCGGCACGGGCAAGTGATTGCACAGGTTCGCGTAAAGGGCCAGCTGGAATACCATGTCCATTGCCGATGCCTTCAACAGGAATGAGCACGATATCGCAGCATCGCTGCATATGTCTGTATTGAAAGCCGTCATCGAGAATAAGGATATCACCCAGCTCGGCGGCCATTTGACTAGCAGTGATTCTGTCAGCTGCTGAAATCACCGGGCAGCTGGAGAGATCAGCCAGCATTTTTGCTTCATCGCCAACGCATGCCGCTTGATCATCACTACTGACACATTTGCCGGATCTGTTTTGACCACCATCTCCACGGCAGAGAATAACCGGCTTATAACCCTGAGCTTTCAGTTGTTCTGACAACCACAGTACAAACGGTGTTTTGGCACTGCCTCCGGCTGTGATATTACCAACGGAGATCATCGGTAGGGCCGGTGTTGTTATATTGGCAGCGCGCCTGTTCAGATGGATTTGACTGATGCCAGAGTATAAAGCTTCGACAGTGCGCAGCCATAAAGGTGGTGGGGAAGGACGCCACCACATCTGTTCAAACCAGTGGTGTAATTTAAACATCGGTCAGTTCTGCGTCTGTAGCTTGCTTTGTTGCGGGTAGATACGCTTTGATCGCATCCAACATGCGATCGAGCACGTGTGAACGGTCTTCAATAAATAGGGCTGCATTGGCATGCAGGCGTTTGAGTTCTTGCGGATGCATGAGCAGACGACTCACCGCTTGTTCGAGTTCATGATCATCACGGCATACAATAGCCGCTTCTGCAGTTTGCATATCGGCCATAATTTCGCGGAAATTCTGTATATGCGGCCCGCTGACAACACCGCGCCCACATATGGCTGCTTCGAGGGGATTGTGTCCACCGATATGTTCTAAACTACCGGCAATAATGACGGCATCAGCAACCGTGTAGAGATCGGTGAGTAAGCCCATAGCATCAAGCAGCACTACATCATTATTGATCGCAATCGAAGATGGATCAGACCAGCGTGATAAAGAGATACCACGTTGGCGAATTAAGGCTGCGACCTGATCAAAGCGTTCCGGATGGCGCGGTACAATCACGGTAAGCAGTTCAGGGCAAGCAGTGTGCCACTTCGGCCACATATCCATCAGGCGTGCATCTTCACCTTCATGCGTGCTGGCGATGACCAGGATAGGGCGAGAGCCGGAAGCATCGAGTTGCTGGCGCAGGGCGGTAGCGTCTACACCTGGCGGGCTGATGGCATATTTCAAATTCCCCACAACCTGTACATGGGATGCTGCAATACCCAGCGAGATCAAACGATTACGATCAGTATCACTCTGTGCCAGAAACAGATTCACGGGAGCCAGCCAGCGTTTCCACAACCATGATGTGGCCCGATAACGTGGGAATGATCGATCTGAAATGCGTGTGTTAATACCAATGACTGGAATATGTTGTTGGCGACAGGCTGCTAACATACCAGGCCAGAATTCGGTCTCAGCCAGTAAAAGCAGCGCCGGTTTTAATCTGCTAATCATGCGTGACATCGCGGTAGGTAAATCCCACGGTAAAAAGGCCACAGATATAAGGTTGGCTGCAAGATCCGTTTGCAGTAGTCGTGCAGCATGGCTGAAGCCGGTTGCTGTGACCACGGTCAGATGTACCTTGTGACCTTGTTTTGTCAGAGCCTTGATCAAGGGAAAGACAGAACTCACTTCACCAACGGAGCAGGCATGCAACCAGATACAACCGGGTTGCGGCGCTGGTAGATCAAGGGTGAATTGTTGTCGCCATTTCATGGAAGGATCACGCATAGGCGTATTGGAACAGGAAGAAGTGCATTGTACCAGTTTCTCGCCACACTATAACATTCAATTGTGGCCTGTTTATTGCTACTGTTGTGAAGATACTGCACATAAGGATGCCTCTATGATCATAACTGTACTTTCTATCGCTGCAATTCTTTATCTGGCACTGCAACTGGAAGATAAAATTAGTCTGCCTTCGCCTGTTGGTCTGATTGCCTTGTCTATTGGGTTTCATGCCTTGTTCGGTGATCTGTTTTTACTTACCGGGGATGCAGAACATTTTGCAGCCTTGGTGATTTTGTTATTGCCAATTCTCCTGATTGCAGATTCACTTGAGTTGAAGTTGGATGATCTTAAAGAGCATGGCCTTAGTCTATTTTATCTGGCTGTGGTGGCGGTAGCACTTTCTGTAGTGACAGCTTTGTTGGTTGGAGACACATTGTTTGCCCAGTACAACTTGTCATTCGCAGCTATTATCGTTCTGTTTGCTATGGTGCTGGCTACAGATCCGGTATCGGTAGTCAGTATATTCTCGAATTTTGCGTTGCCGCACAGATTGAAAATTCTTTGTGAAGGTGAAAGTCTGTTTAATGATGCGACGGCATTAATTGTGTTTGTATTTATTGGTCTGTATGCACTTGATGGTGGCGAAATCACATTCGGGTATGTGGCAGAAACCAGCGTTCTCGTGGTAGTTGGTTCTGCCTTGTTTGGTGTGTTGATTGGTTATTTGGGATTGATCGGTATGAAAACAACGACCAACCGTATTGCGGAGTTGTTGGTGTTGATACTGACCGGTTATGGCGCATTTGAGTTATCGGAACATTTTTATGCGCTATTGAATTTATTCGGAGCACATTCGCATATGCATCTCTCTGGTATTTTAGCTTGTATCTTTGCCACTGTAACAGTGCATCACGTTATGACTAAGGAGATTGCCGCTGATAATGTGCAGCTTGAAATTGAAGAAAATGCTTTGCAACGTGAATCGATGGCTGAAAAGTCTTCACGTAATTTGATTCAGCATGCTGTTTATAAGATCAAAGCGACTGTGGAAGAGCGTGATCGTCATATGCGTACGAAAGAAGATATTCAGTTGCTGGCGATTGTGGCCAATACCATGCTATTTGTCGCGATGGCTGAGATCGTCGATATGGACCTGTTATGGCATTATAAAACAGAGATTTTAGTGATGTTCTTAGCCACTACAGTGATCCGTGCGGCCATGATGGCCAAGTTTGCTATCATCACAAATCAGACGGATAAAATGACCAATGTGAATTTCCGCTGGTGGGGAGTATTAACCTTTGCTGGCATTAAAGGTGGCCTATCGGTGGTGATGTTAATGATGATCCCATCCAGCTTCGAACACCTGGAGATGTTTAAAGCCATTGTGGTTGGTGTGATCATGCTTTCTACCTTTATTTATTCATTTATTCTGTTGGCGATTATCGGAAAAAATAAAGAGGTCTTTGCCAAAGAACTGGAAGACGAGGGTGGTCATCACTGATTACACGTTTTTAAGTTCCCTTCAGTCAAAACGATAAAAGGCCCCGCGATCGCGGGGCCTTTTTTTAAACGGTGTCTGATGCCTAAGGGAGGGGAGGAGGGTGGCACCAGACAGGTCGAACATTAGGGTTGAGCTATGAGTGATGTGTTAAGTGCAAATTAATTTTTTTTTATATTGCTCCTGATTTCCTCATAAGCGCATATATTGCCTCCGCTATAAGCTGATAGCCTTTGCTGTTGGGATGAACACGATCTGATTTCATAGCGTGATCGGCAACGATATGTGATATAATTTTATCTTCGATGGGAATGTGCATCTGTTCAGCAATATTCAGATAAAAGTCCGCTGGTGATAACAATATACCGAACTCTGGAACGGCCAGGATGATCACGGCAACGCCGCGTTGTTGTGCAATATTCACCATAGCCCGCACATTTAACTCCGCCTGTCTGAGTGATTTTCTCCTCAGAATATCATTGGCACCGTGGCAAATGATAATCAACTCTGGCTGTGTCTCATCAAGCAGTTTGGGCAATCGTGCCAGCCCCAAGTCACTCTCTTCACCGGGGATGCCTGCATTGATCACGGTATGGCCTGTTAAGCTCGATAATATTGAAGGGTATGACTGCTCAGCTTCAACACCAGTGCCGTACGTCAGACTGTCACCAAAGGCGAGAATCACCGCATCAGGAGATAACTTTGGCAGCTGTGTCGCTGGTG
>JAUZQJ010000032.1 GCA_030951045.1 Mariprofundus sp. | reverse complement strand
CTCTCCTCATTGGTGCTGGAGTTGGCCAACTGGGGCGTGACCAACGCTGATGAAATGCAGTGGATGGATCTGCCGCCAATAGGAGCCACCGAACAGGCAAAAGCACTGTTGCAACAACTCGGCGCTATCGATGAGGCGGGCAACATTACAACACACGGCCGTGATATGCTGAAACTGGGCACGCATCCACGCTTAGCGCACATGATGCTGTCTGCAGTTAAGCTGGATCAGACTTACCACGCCTGCCTAATTGCCAGCCTGCTCACTGAGAAAGATTTGTTTCAGAGCAGGACCGAAAAAAGTGCCGATATTCATGATAGGATTAATGTGCTTGTGCATGGAGGATCAAAGCATCTCGGTATCGATCACCAGCAATGCAAACGCATCATACAAACCGCCGATGATTTTTTCAGGCGCGTGAAACAATGCAGCAAAGCTAGAGTCAACAAAGAGAGACCGGATAATCTCTGTAGCGGGGTGCTTTTGGCCTACGCCTATCCCGATAGAGTCGCTAAACAGCGTAACCCCAACGAGGCGCGTTATCTGCTCAGTAACGGTAAGGGCGCGGTTATTCCGCACTTTTTGCAACATCATCTGCATGAATACCTTGTGATCGCCAACCTTGACGGAAAACAGGGGGAGGCCTGTATTTATCTGGCAGCGGATATCAGTGCTGAACAATTGCAGGAATATTTTAGTGAGAATATTCAGCACGCAGAACGCGTTGAATGGAATGAGGGCGCTCAACGCGTCGAAGTCAAACAGACCAGTAGTATTGGAAAAATAGTGTTACAAGAATCTATCTGGCACGATGCAAAAAATAGAAAAAACCAAGAGGCGGTACAACAGTGCCTGATGCAGGCCATCAGGAATAGGGGACTAGCGTGCCTGAACTGGAATGCTAAGGCCGAGAACCTGAAACAGCGGGTACAATGTATTAACCACCATATTCACAATAATCCTGCTGTTAAAAAGCAGTTTGATGAATCTCTGCCAGATTTTTCAGAGCAGAACCTGAGCGATACCTTGGATGTATGGATGCAACCGTACTTAAGCCATGAAAACAGCCTCAAGCAGTGTTTTAAACTGGATCTGTACAGCTTGCTTTTAAATCAGCTCAGCTGGCAACAACAGCAACTGGTAAAACACGCGGCGCCAGAGCGAATCAGCGTACCCAGTGGTTCCTCCATGTCAGTTGACTATAGCGATCCGGAGCAACCCGTACTGGCTGTCAGACTCCAGGAGGTATTTGGTCTGTACGACACACCCACGATACTCAATGGTCACTGTAAACTGATGATGCATCTGTTATCACCAGCGCGTAAGCCAATGCAAGTCACACAAGATTTAAACAGCTTCTGGAACACCACCTATCACGATGTAAAAAAAGAGCTGCGTGGGAAATACAAACGCCACTACTGGCCAGATGATCCATTCACTGCACAGGCAACCAGCAAAACCAAAAAGCAGATGAACCGGCAATAGGAGAAGCGTAACTTAGGAGTGATAAGGGTAGCGCCCATTGAGCTGACATAGTGTTTCTCCTTAAACTCGCCATTTCACTATTAAAAAGGGGAATCTAAGGCTTAAAAACAATCTGTTAAAGAGTATAAACAGTTAGTATAAATGGCTTGGCTTGGTCCGATCTCGGGGGCCCGATCGGGGAATCCACTCAGAGTATTCCCTGCTGAATATGTGACAGGATAGAGGGATAGGAAAAGGCAATAGATTGACATTGCATAGCCGTAGACTACGCTGTGTAGTGTTATGTAGGAGGAGCCCATGTTTGCAACCAATGTTCGTAATCTAAAAAAAAATCCGTCGTTAGCTTTAAGGCAGGCAGAGCAGGAGCCTGTTTTGGTGTTGAAAGGTGATCAGCCTAATGCGCTTATTATTCATCTGGATGCATCCAATATGGGGAGCGAGCAGCTATTTCGCCCTGCTATTGCAGCCAGCTTATATAAGGATAAAACCCTCTCTTTGGGAGCTGCGACTCGATTAAGCGGCTTATCGTTGTCGCAATTTGTTGAGCATCTTTCGAGTCTGGGTGTTGATCTTGTGCAGGTGGATGAAACAACCAGGCAAGAAACAAGGAACATTGGCACATGGCTCGCGTCATAATTGATACGGGGCCGCTGATTGCCCTCGCAAAGGTCGATCAGACTGAGCTATTTCATAAACTATTTGACGAAATTTGTATCACAGCATCGGTGAAGGCGGAGTGCATGGTAAAACCGTGCGCTGAGCATGAGGTGTTGGCTGATTTGATGCAGAAGACATGGTTGAATTTATGCAGCCCTGTTACTTGTGATCAACTGCTCTCGCTGAGTCTGGGGCGCGGTGAACAAGACTCCATCCATCTGACATTGGAAGATGCTTCAAACAGCCTACTGATCATGGATGACTTTCTGGCTCGAAAACAGGCACTTCGCTTGGGTTTGCATGTGATCGGTACAGTTCGCTTGCTCGATATTGCGGAGCAACGCGGTTTGATCCGAAGCGCAGAATCGATGGTGTTGGAAATGCGAGATCACGGCTATCGTATTTCAATGGCAATCCTTGAACATATTCGTAGCGAGCGTGATTGATGATGATTCGCGCTTATATGCCTGTACCTTACTGTGCTTTTCTTCCTGCTGATAGAGCCTCGTCCTTTATCCCACTTATTATCTCGAGTAATTTCCCCATTGCTGCATTCGCTGCCTTTGCTTTCTCAACTACTAAAAGTTGACGCCTTAAAGCCCCGTATTTGTTTTTATCTTCTTTTGAAAGATTGCTGAAGCCTTTTGATTTTATTTTATCAATTTGAGCTTGTAGAGAAGCAGCTAATTTATCGCAGGCGCTGACCCCATGATGCTCAAACACAGCCCAAAAACGAATATTAGCCTTGTGCTGTAAGTTCATCCGGGGCAGGTGGACTATCACCTTGCCCATCTCCTTGCTCGATCAGATCTGATTCATTGACCTTTAATTGGTCAGCCTTATCGTCTCGTCATGGCTCGTTTATCAAGACACCATCGTCCTGGTATTCAGACAGCTTTAATCATGCAAAAGTGAGTGAATAACCGTAATATGAAAAGAAACATAGAACTACTAGCGCCCGGTGGCGATGTTGAAGCGATTAAGGCCGCAGTGATTGCCGGGGCCAATGCGGTGTATTGTGGGCTGGATAATTTTAACGCCCGCAATCGCGCCGCCAACCTTTCGTTTGAAGATCTGTCCGGGATCTTACGATTGGCACACAAATACGATTGCGAGGTGTTTTTAACCGTCAATGTGGTCATCCTGGAACATGAACTGCGCAGTTTGATCAAGCTGCTGAACAAGCTGGTGAACACAGGGATCGATGGCATTATCGTACAGGATCTTGGCATTTTTAATCTGGTTAAAAAACATTTTCCATCGCTGGATATTCACGCCTCAACACAGTTGACGACGCATAACGAAGGTCAGATACTATTTCTCGCAAAAATCGGCGCGTCACGCCTTAATCTGTCTCGCGAATTAAATATTTGCGAAATAAAATCATTAACGGCACTCGCCCATAAGCACAACGTACTCACCGAAGTATTTGTGCATGGCGCACTCTGTATTGCATTTTCCGGCCAGTGTTACTCAAGCTCAGTTAGTGTGGGCAACTCTGGTAATCGTGGCAGTTGTAGTCAGGCATGTCGTGATGAATATGAAATCACGGCGGCGGGCAATCGCTTTCCGCTCAATTTGAAGGATAATTCTGCTTATTTTGATCTGCCCGCGCTGGTTGATGCGCAAGTGGATTCATTGAAGATAGAGGGCCGCATTAAAAATGCACACTATGTTTATACAGTGGTCGATACCTGGAGAAAGCAGGTCGACGAATTTGTAGGAACGGGACAACTGTTGGCCGACGATTCGAACCTGCACCGCGTATTTAACCGCGATTTTACCAACTCTTTTTTACAGGGGAACCTCAGTAAAGAGATGTTTATCGACAACCCGCGTGATTACAGTGTGAACCATGCCATTGAACAAAGTGATGCAGTCACACCTGATGCTATTGAGCAGGTGAAAGTGGAGTTGTACTCGAAGAAAAATGAACTTGGGGCCGAACTGGCAGAAAAGATCAAGTATCTCAGTATTGCCAAACAACCGCTGGTATTGGATTTTTCAGGTCAGTTAGGCGCACCGCTTTGTTTGACGATGACGATAGGTGATGATGACAAAGTGTATCAGGTACAAACGCCATCACTGCTCAGGGCGGCCAGTGAATCGGCGATTACCCGGTCAACATTGGAAAAACGCTTTAAAAACGTTGCCGGCAATGATTACCGCATTGAATGCTTTGCATGTTCGGATCTGGATGATGGATTAACGCTGCCGTTTAAAGAACTCACAACATTAAAAAATGAGGCTGCGTCACTGTTAAATCATTCCGTCGACAGGGTTCCCTTTGTTGATGTGCCACAGTTAGAGAAACATGCAAAAGCATCTAAAAGAACAACAATGTCGATATTGATTGCCGATGAGAAAGATGTTCACCTATGTGAGCTGACGCATGCCGATGTCTATTTTAAGGTGCCAGAGAGCTTGAAAAAATGCTGTGACAAACACATCGATCTGTTCTTGCGTCATCCGCGCCTAATTCCATGGTTTCCTGCCGTTTTAATTGGTAAAGATTACGATGAATCCGTGCGAATACTGGAGCAGGTTCGCCCTGAACGTATCGTCAGTAATAATACGGGGGTAGCCTATAAAGCCTTTGAAATGGGCATCGAGTGGATTGCCGGCCCATTTTTAAATACCACCAACTCCTATGCACTGTTAACCCTGAAAGAAGAGTTAAACTGTGCCGGAGCCTTTATTTCTAACGAAATCAACCGGATGCAAATCAAAAACATTGCCCGCCCGGACAATTTCAAACTGCTCTACAGCATTTATCATCCGATTCTATTGATGACCAGCCGACAGTGCTTTTTTCAGCAAACCGTAGGCTGTAAAAAACCCACCATTGAAGATGGTTGTATGCTCAATTGTAGCAAAGCAACCACGATCACGAATGTCAAAGGCGTCAGTTTCGCCGTGGATAAACAAAAAGGCAGCTACCCCAGTATCTATAATAACGAACAGTTTTTAAACGTTGATATTGTTAAAGACCTTGACGATTTATTTGATGAGTTTTTTATTGATCTGACCAATATCGGTGCAGGCTCCAAGCCTGAGTTGGACAAGGCGGAATTGATTGCGCACTTTGAAAACCTGTTAAGTGGTGATGAGCAAACACCAGAGCAATTAAGCAAGATGGTTGTGCAATCCACACACGCACAATATCGCCAAGGTTTGTAGAGTAATGACTGACATGGTCATCACATGACATTGCCAGTACTGTATTCCCTACAACATTGCCCTTATGCCATGCGTGCAAGGCTTGCGCTGTTATTGGCGCAACAGCCCGTGATACTGCGCGCAATGGTGATGCAAGATAAACCGGCTGAAATGTTAGCGGCTTCGCCTAAAGGCACTGTGCCTGTTTTAGTCTTAGATGCAGCAAGTGAAAACAAAGTCATCGATGAAAGTTTAGACATTATGTTGTGGGCGTTAGAGCGCAACGACCCTGATAATTTACTCTATGCACAAGATGGAGAGGCACTTGCGGAAATGTTGGCAGTCATCCATGAAAATGATTCTGTTTTTAAACCTCAGTTGGAACAGTACAAGCGCGCCAAACGTTTTCACGGTGAAGATGAAGAACAGTGTCGCCTGTTGTGTGAACCGTTTACTCAAGGGCTGGAATATCGTCTGACACAGCATGACTTTTTTATGGGGGCTAAACCAAGTCTGCTTGATTATGCACTACTGCCTTTTGTTCGGCAGTTTTCCAAGGTCAATCGACAATTGTATTTACATGGTCCGTACTCGCATTTGCAGCGCTGGTTAAATCAACATTTACAAAGCCGGCTCTATGCCAAGGCGATGTTCAAATACCCCTTATGGTTAGAGCATCATGAACTGTGCATATTGGGTGAGTAAAGGCATTGTAGAATTGGGCCGTGCAGATAGCTATGGGATGCGCTGCATGGAAGTGGAGTAGCCGCCGATAGCCAACAAGGTCAAAAGCGGTTCACCGCGAAGTACGCAAAGTTACGCAGAGTAAACCATTATTATATTTAACATGGACTGTGCCTTTGACTTACTTTGCGTACTGAAGGTGAATCGCGAAGCGAGAGAAGCCACCCTGGGGGGGGCGGTGGAAATCTTTTAAAGGTCTTCGCTTTTTATAATACGATTACCCTGTGTGCGCAGAAGCAACTCAGCATATTGTTGCATCGGAATGTTCATTTTTTCTTGCAACGCTTGAGCTTTGGTGAGTAGTGCTTCTTTTTCGATCAACGGGATGTCATTTTTGAATGCGATTATGATGGTGTTTCCATCATCGACGTCGAACCTAAGCAGTTGGTTGTTAAACTCATGTATGAGCAGTTGATCAAAGACTTCGCGTAATTGAAATGAGATATTGCATATATTGAGCACGAGCACACCTTGCTCGGTGAGTGCATCCTTACAATCACGCAAGTAAGACGACTGTATTTGCTTGGGCTCCATGCCTTCCGGATTGAACAGATCAGAAAATATAATATCGCTTTTGATATCGGTGTTTTTTATGTGGTTCACAGCATCGTCGATATGAATGAACAAGTGATCACTATCGGGCAGGTGAAAATGTTCTTTTGCGGCCTTCACCACGGCTTCTCTGTATTCAATCGCGTGTACGTTCAATGCGGGGAAACTATTCAGCAGACTCTTTACCATGGAGCCAGCACCAAGCCCCATGATGGTTACTGTTTTAACGCTGGGAATAAAAAACAGGCCTGCCATCATGGCCCGGGTGTAAGCGAGATGTAATCCATTGACGTTATTGAGTTTCATGCAACTTTGATAGATTTTTCCGTCAAAACTGAGAATCCGGCTGTTGCGTGTTTGGTAAACGTAAATATGGCCGTGCTCATCTGCTGTTGATGCGATACAGATTCCTTTGATATCCATTGTATTTTTCATACCTCTTACATACGGTTATATAACTGTGCATTACAATGGTAGAGAGGGGGCTTTGCCGTCGATTATCAACCCAAGCTATCATTCCCTTGTACCTTTGCTGGTCGTTTTTAAAGATAAGTTAGCTGGTTTGAGCAACGACGACGCCAAGTTGGAAATGTCTCAGGATCCCGTCTTGGTGTTCTCTAAGATGTAATTAGAGGGCGTCCATTACCTTAACCTCTTATTGTTCATGCCTTGCAATGACAGAGGGGAGTGATTGCGGCGCTTTGATACGGACTTGTTTGTTTACATTCATACGCCCGAATACCACTTCAATATCCGCTATTTTCACTCCGAACTCCTTGGCGAAAAACTTCACCATATGATCCGTAGCCTTGCCACCGCGGGGTACTGCTGCGACATTAACCTTTAATTGGTTACCTTTTGGTTTGCCTATCTTGTTCGTTTTCGCATTCGGTGAGCCGAGGATATTGAGAATCAACACATCGCCATCCCAGCAATAAAAGGTATTCATTTTTACACGATTACTCATCATCTCCTCCGGCAAACAAATTTTCTGCGTGATCACCACATCAATTCATGAATAGCGACTCAAGTAGCGTTGCAACTGAATTGATATTTTTTATTTTTGATCATACTTATCATGTTTGAACGGCGATGGTTGCCATTTTCATCGTACTTTCAAATGATTTTGCGCCCGCAATAAACAGTCCATTATGGCAGAACATGGCATCATCAATCCCTGTTACCGCTTGCAACTCTTGATCGGACAGGCCGGCCCATGGTTGAGGCAGCGGTTTTCTGTTTTCAAAGGAACCCGGCTCAGTCGGCACGGTTTGAATACGCCATTCGCCAGTCTGCGATGGGTAAACTACATATAACGCTTCCTCAGACAGGGTGTGAACCGTTCTTTTCCACGGGGTATATTGTTCCAACACAATTACCCTAGGGTCTTCAGCATTATCAATCGCTTTGGCTACAATGGCTTTCGCATGAACGCCACCGCCGGCTGCTGCAATAAAGCGTGCCAGTACGCGCGATGCAAATTCAACCGCTTCATCAAAACATGCATCAACGTGACTATCTTCCTGCCAAGTCGGGTTAAACATGCCAATTGTCTGGCTAAGGCTGATACCTTGAGGAACACCTTCGACATGACCACAATCAATGGCATCAATTGTTGAGACTAAACCTTTATCAACTGCATGTGCGATGTCCTGGTCGCCCTGGCATAGTTGCAAGCCATATTTCTTCCAAATCAGACCAAACGAGGAGTAGGGAATACCATTCTCGCGCTCACCGGCACCACCACGTTGATGATGATCAAAACGGCCTTTGTCCGGGTCATATTCGCCGCCTACATCAAGCACAATATCCGCTTTGGAGATCAGCTCTGAATCGCGCGTGCGAATCAGCGTGAACGAGAAGAATATGCTTTTCAGTGCAGCGACACTGAATACATCATCTGCATGAAAGTTTCCGTTGTGGGTTACTATTGTTTTATCATTCATTTGTTTAATACCGTGTTAGAAAGAGATGAGGATGACCGCTAGTTATGATTAACATTCTGGTCACCGTTAATACGTAAAAATATTTTGCAGATCTTATAGGAAGCCATCTAAAGAAATAAGGGGGCAATTTATTTATGGGCAGACTGACGACTTAGATTTGGTTGATAAATTGGTTTAGTTCAAAATGATTCCGCTAATCACAAGACATCTGCAATATCCACTATCAATGATCATCAGCAGAGAATGCACACGACTATTCGTCCACTTTTTTTCTCAGGGCTTTTGTTTGGCTGCGTCTGTTCTTACCCTCCAACCGCCGTTTAACAGAGTTGTAAGACTTTCGTGTCGGGCGTCGTTTCTTGAGCACAACTGTGGCACTTTTAATGAGCTCCTGAAGTCGGTTCAATGCATCTGTGCGGTTTTGTTCCTGACTGCGAAATTGTTGTGCTTTGATGATGAGCACACCATCACTGTTGATACGGCGGTCTCTGAGCTGTAACAGCCGTTCCTTGTAAAACTGCGGCAACGAGGATGCATGAATATCAAAACGTAGATGAATAGCGCTGGATACTTTGTTTACGTTTTGACCGCCAGCGCCCTGAGCGCGAATGGCTGAAAGCTCAATTTCATCATCCTGAATGATGACCGACTCGGATATTTTTAACATCAGTCTATGCCGAATTCTCTTAGTGAATAACGGTTTCGGGCAGTAAGATCGACATGACGAAACGGTGCCTCTTTCCCTGCATAGATATCATCTGTTAACCATTGATTTTCTGCCTCACTATCTGCTTCTGATACTGAGTTGCTCCAAACACCTTTTTTGTGTTTTCCAAACTGATCTTTATAAGAAAAATCGGCCAGCCAACGGTATCCACGTGCTTTCAGATCATCTTTTTTGTCAAAGGGTGCTCCGATCGCAAACAGACGTTGGCTCTTCTCCCTGGCACATGCAAGCAGGCTTGCCATGGCCAGTTTACCGGAACAGGGCAGGGCTTTTGTTAGTAGATGAAGTGTTGCCTGGGCATCATTCACTGCGCGGTGGCCATCAAAAAAGTAACCCAGTTTATAGGCAATATAATCGAGTTTCAGGCTGGAGATGTCTTCATCCTGCCATGGAATATCATTGAAGGTGCAGGCCCAGTTCGTCTCTTTGACCATAGGCATGCGCCGTTCAATCATCGGGCGATCAAAACCGGCATTATGTGCAATAATAAGATCAGACTTGTTCAGCCACTGCATGATTTCATCATCATCGAGTCTTTGCCCTGCGACCATCTCATCGGTGATGCCGGTGATCTGCTTGACGATATCGCTCAGTGGTTCGTTTGGATCTTCAAAACCATCATAGGTATGCAACACTCTATAAATCAGGCCGCTTCCTGCATCGTATTCGAACGCGACAAAACCGAGCTCGATAATGACGTCTTTACTGGTATCCAAGCCTGTGGTCTCGGTATCAATCACGATACCAATACGCGGTGTCGTAGGCTCACCGGCACTGTAGCGATCAGGCACTTGCAGGCGCTCAATGACCCTGTATTGATCGGATTGCTCTAAATGTTTGATGGCATCAATGTCATTCATATATTCAGTTTCCTCATTATCTGCCAATCATGCACGTTTCTAACGGTTTCTTAAACTGGATGGGCTGCTAGCTTGGCGCGACGATTCAATCATATAAAGGGGTTCTAATGATAAAAGCGTTGCTGTTAAAGATATTTCGTGAAGGTGTTGGTGGTCTGATGGCTTTTATCAGTTATTTGACCAGCCCGCGCAAAATCAAGCGGGATGTGGATGAGCAACGCGAAATCAACAAACAGGTTGAGTCGATGTCTATGTATCAGTACTTCGCCTGTCCGTTTTGCATCAAAACGCGTCGTACCGTGCATCGTTTGAATATTCCGCTTGAATATCGTGATGCTCAAATCCGTGGTGGTGAACATCGCAATGCGTTGGAACAAGAGGGTGGGGCTCTCAAGGTACCTTGTTTGCGTATTGATCATGGTGATGAAAGTAGCACATGGTTATACGAGTCCAGCGAGATCGTCGCATATTTAAACCAACAGTTTGATCCGGCTCTGAAACAGGCATAGACAAGCAAGCCACGAATTACACGAATGGACACGAATACCCCAGAGGATACTCTTTACCTAATAGCTAGATGTTTTTATAGCTTGAGTAACGCTGAACAGTTTCCATTGTGATGGTTCCCGCTAATGTGCGATGAATTAAATTTAATCCTCTTTTCGTCTGAATCGAATGATCTGTCGGCGTGCTTTTTTGTCCGGCCGTCTATCCGGGTCAGGGGATGCATTGAGTTTACGTAGCTGATGCTGCTCTTGTCGGGCTTTGATACTTTCTTCATCTTCCTGATAAAGGCTTTGCGCAATGGTCGCTGAACCTCTTTTTTCAGCCAAACCCGTTACGGTAATGGAATATAGCTCCTGACCACGCACGATTTTTAGCATATCACCAATCTGTACACCTTTGGATGGTTTTAAACGATCGCCATTACACTGGACATGGCCACCATTGACCATTTCTGTAGCCAGACTACGCGTTTTAAAGAAGCGGGCAGCCCACAACCATTTATCGATACGCACCATCTGTTGAGACATGAGCAAATGCTATGTTAGATATCAGCATGGATGCAACAATAGAAAAAACCTATGGATTCAATCACTTGTTTTCTGCTTATTAGAGTTTCCATCAACTCATGATTAGATGTTATCACTAAGCTGCATGATTATTTTTGAGACAACAGCATCAAAGAGCGGCAGCATTGGCGACTGTTCGCTTCAAAGGCATTGCCGTGGCCGAACACACTACCCGCTTGGAGGTGCCTTCTTGGCCAGAGCTAATTTTAAATTTGAGAAACGACAGAAAGAAATTGCTAAGCAGAAAAAGAATGAAGAGAAGCGCTTGCGTAAACTTGAAAAAAGAAATGAAGATGGTTCAGAAGTGTCTGTTGATACTGAAGTGACCGAAGTTGTTGTTGAGAAGACCGAGGCAGAGAAGCTTGAGGAATTTTTAAACGGATAGTTTTATCTGTAGCAATGCATTCGCTATAAGCTACTAGGTCATAGAATAATCAATATTCATTTATTTAGACCGGTAGGGTGTTCGTGCTTAGATGACGTGTATTCGCAAGCATGCTGGTTGATGCATCAGGACCTTATTGTGTTCAAATGTTGGTTGATTTGAAATGGAAGAGCGGTAACGTGCACAATCTTTTGAAACAGACATTGGAGTTAGACAATGACCATTGAAGATCAGATCGCAGGATTTAGAACACGGGCAGAGGATTATGCCAGTCGACTTGATGCTATGCGGAGGTCACTTTGACGTTGATGCCAAAGAAGAGGATCTGCGTGAGTTAAACGCTCGTATCGAAGATCCCTCTCTGTGGGATGATCAGGCAAAAGCGCAGCAATTAATGCAGGAACGCGCACGTGTGGAAAAAGTGCTGGTGGATTATAAACGTGCTTTTAGTGAGCACGAAGATGCATCCATGTTATTTGAGATGGGTATCGAAGAGCAGGATCGTGATTCTCAGATTGAAGCGATCGAAGGCATTGATGCTGTACAGCATCAGGTTGAAGCTCTCGAACTAGCCCAGATGCTGGGTGGTGAAACCGATATTGAATCCGCCTTCCTAGATGTTAATTCCGGTTCCGGTGGTACAGAAGCGCAGGATTGGGCTGAAATGTTATTGCGCATGTACTTGCGCTGGGCTGAACGCAAAGGCTTTAAAACGGAGTTGATGGAATGTACCTATGGAGAAGAGGCCGGTATTAAGTCAGCAACAGTCTCGATCAAGGGTGAATATGCTTATGGCTTTTTAAAGGCCGAAATTGGTGTGCATCGTCTGGTGCGTAAATCACCATTTGATTCAGGCAATCGTCGTCACACCTCATTCTCATCTGTGTTTGCTTATCCTGATATTGATCGCGACATTGATATCGATATTGATCCGGCCGATGTGCGTACAGATACCTACCGTGCCAGTGGTTCCGGTGGTCAGCACATTAACAAAACCGATTCAGCCGTACGTTTAACCCATATTCCAACAGGAGTAGCGGTTCAATGTCAGAATGACCGTTCTCAACATAAAAACCGTGAAGCTTGCTGGAAAATGTTAAAAGCACGCCTGTACGAACTGGAAATAGAAAAACAGAATTCTGAAAAACAGGCGTTGGAAGATACCAAAACCGATATCGGTTGGGGTCACCAGATTCGTTCGTATGTATTGGATCAGTCTCGTATTAAGGATTTGCGTACAGGTATGGAAACCGGTAATACACAGGTATTCTTGGATGGTGATATTGACGCGTTTATTCAGGCTCAGTTGATGGGTATTAAACGCGGCGAAAACGATGGCGAATAAGATTTTACTTTAACCGTTATGCAGATGATCTATTTTCCATTTGTTGCATTGCCACTGGGCTTGGTATTTTTTATTGTCGTAAGTATGGGGCAACAGGTGGATGCCGAAGGTGTTCGTGCCTTGCCTTTGCTAACGCTTCTGGTGCTTAGTGAGTTTGCTTTTTTTGCTACCGGTATTGGTGCATATATCGGTTTTAAACAGACGCAACAGGTCGGTTTTCAACCTGTTTATGTGATGGTTTCTATTTTGTGTGCTGTTTCATCGCTCTTTTTCATGTTCCAGGGTATCAATCTATGGCCGCTATAGAGCTTTAGTGTTTTATTGTAACATATTGATATAAAAGTATTTATTGTTATGTTTTCTTGTTTTCGCTTTTATCTGTGAAAAAATAATTGGATATCTCATTCAATCCTTTCAAAAGTATGAACACTTACTAATGGTTTCTTAATCATGATACAGGCAGCCTTCGCCGCCGGTAATATCCGAAGGTGTATATAAATGACAACAAAAGAACAGGAAGAAAAGACAACAATCGAAAAGGTTGAAGTCAAATTAGATGAATCCGTACAGGTTAAATTTTCAGATTTAAACTTGATAGCTCCGCTGATTAAAAGCGTGGAAGCATTGGGTTATGAAACTCCATCTCCAATTCAGGCGCAAACCATTCCACTGCTGCTCGAAGGCAAGGATGTGATTGGACAGGCTCAAACAGGTACAGGTAAGACAGGTGCATTTGCACTGCCGCTGCTGAACAACATCGATTTAAGCCAAAAAAATCCACAGGTGCTGGTGTTGGCTCCAACACGTGAATTGGCTATTCAGGTTGCAGAAGCATTCCAGACGTATGCACGCCATCTGAAAGGTTTCAATGTGCTGCCTATTTATGGTGGCCAGAGTTATGAAATTCAGTTGCGTCAACTTAAACGCGGTGTGCATGTTGTGGTGGGAACGCCAGGGCGTGTGATGGATCACATGCGTCGCAAGACATTGAATTTAAGTAATTTAAAAACACTGGTACTCGATGAAGCCGATGAAATGTTGCGTATGGGCTTTATTGATGATGTGAAGTGGGTGCTTGAGCAGCTACCTAAGCAGCGTCAAATCGCACTCTTTTCAGCCACCATGCCACAGGTTATCCGTAAAATTGCCCAGCAGCATTTGACTAATCCAATACATGTTAGCATTCAAATGAAAGAAACAACGGCCGAAACTATTCGTCAGCGTTACTGGATGGTGAGTGGTAGAAACAAAGTTGATGCCTTGACCCGTGTATTAGAAGCCGAAGCATTTGATGCGGTGATTATTTTTGTGCGCACCAAAACGGCTACCGAAGAGCTGGCTGAAAAACTTTCAGCTCGTGGTTATTCAGCGACAGCACTCAATGGTGATATTGCTCAGAAGACACGTGAAAACACTGTCAACCGTTTGAAACAGGGAAAAATCGATATTTTGGTGGCTACAGACGTAGCAGCACGTGGTCTTGATGTGCAACGTATTTCGCATGTTATCAACTATGATATTCCACAGGATACAGAATCCTATGTGCATCGTATTGGCCGTACTGGTCGTGCAGGACGAGAAGGCGATGCGATTCTATTCGTTGCACCACGTGAAAAGCGTCTATTGTATGCCATTGAAAAAGCAACCAAGAAGAGCATTGAAAAGTTCGAAATGCCTACCACTGAAAGCATTAACGACAAACGTATTGAAGAGTTTAAAGATCGTATCACTGAAACATTGGAATCAGGTGAAGGTCTGACCTTATATACTGAGATTGTTGAGCAATATCGAAAGGAACATGATGTACCTGCCAATGAGATTGCTGCTGCATTAGCGAAGTTGGCTCAGGGTGATAAGGCGCTACTGCTTAAAGATGAACCACAACGCAGAGAACGTTCTGAACGCTCAGATCGACCACAGCGTTCTGAACGCAATCCACGTTTTGATGCGCCCGAAGATAAACGCAGAAGTAGTCGCGAAGATTCACGTAATCAGTATGAAGATGAAGATATTAAACCAAGACGTTCAGTTGATCGTGGTCCAAAGCTTGAACAGGGTATGGAACGCTTCCGGCTTGATGTTGGTGAAGTTCACGGTGTAAAACCTGGAAATATTGTTGGCGCTATTGCCAATGAAATCGGTTTGGAAAGTGAGTTTATCGGGCGTGTCCAAATTCTTGATGATTACAGTATCGTTGATTTGCCAGACGGTATGCCGAAAGCGATTTTCAACGAACTGAAGAATGTTCAGGTTTGTGGTCAACGCCTCAATGCAAGTCTGCTTGACAGTGCAGCCACCCCTCAAAGAGCACCACATAAACAGTTCAAACCCGGACGTGGTAGTGATGGTGATCGTCGTCCATCTCGTGGTGGTAAGCCAGGTGGAGGCAGAGATGGTGGCCGTGGTCGCCCGGACAATGCTGGTGGCAGAAAACCACCACGTCGCAATAAAAAATAACGCATAACCGAGAATTATCAATATTGGCTGATGCTTGAAAGGGCGGGTATAGTAAATCTATACCCGCCCTTTTTTTTACGGCTTCTAATTACGATGAAACTGTAATTTCTGACGATACTCTTCCGGATTTTTGGTCTGAACCATTGCTCCGCCGCGTGGAAAAATAGCATCAAAAAGGCGTGATACCCAAAAGCGTAAAGCGGCCAGCCTTAATAATAGAGGTAGCGCATGTAATTCTTCTTTCTCAAGTGGTCTGACAGACTGGTAACCATCCATAAAAGCTTTGATGCGTCTATCATCAGCATCACTTAACAGTACAGCCTGAGCATTTAAGGATATGGCAATATCCATTGCAAATGATGAATCGTGGGCATAATAAAAGTCGATAATGCCTGATACATGGTCACCTTCGAATAGAATATTATCCACAAACAGATCACCATGAATAACGCCGCATGGTAGAGCAGGTAGCTCACAGGTTGATTGGAAGTTCAGTTCGGAACGCAATAGATCACCTGCGGTATTACCATATAGTTCAACTGTTTTATCGAGTACGGCAGCAATATGCTCTGCCAACCAGTTCGGTCCGGTCGGATTGTCTCTGTGCATAGTGAAATCAGAACCCGCCAGATGCAACTGGGCCATGGCTTGACCGGATGATGTTAATTGTGCTTCGTTGAGTTCATCAAGCGTACGGCCGCTTAAGCACGATACAATACAGCCCTGTTTTCCATCTATTTCAAATAATAATGAATCACCTTTACGCTGCATCACGTCAGGACACTCCAGGCCATTAGAGGCAAGATGCTTCATCAGATGCATGAAATATGGCAGTTCATCAGCTTCCAGGCGTTCAAAGATGGTGAGCACATATCGTATGTTCTGATCGGTATCGATAAAGAAATTGCTGTTTTCAATTCCTGCAGCGATGCCTTCAAAAGAGGAGAGGGTGCCAATATTGTAATCAGCCAGAATTGTGCTGATATCAGCGTGTGTGAGTTCAGTATATACAGACATTAGCGAATCATAACGGCTACTGCCTACAACATATACAGCTTTTACGGAGCCACTAACGTATAAAAGACTATGCTTATCATCAAGCTACTCTGATTAGTTTAAACTATGTCTGATTTGCAGCTGCTAGCGAGGCTTAAAATGGTTTTTTCATCAGTACGATAGCTCATGCGTGATAAACCCAAAAAAAGCCCACGGATCAATCCGTGGGCTTTGATGTTGGACAGTTTCTTATTGCAGCTTACTGAATATCTTTGTTTGGAATAATCAGCATTTCAACACGGCGGTTTAGCTGCATGCCTGCTTGTGTGTCGTTGGAGGCTCTTGGTTGAGATTCACCACGACCTTCCACGCCAATCCTGTTGGATGCCATACCACGATCCATTAAATACCATTTCACTGCTTGGGCACGCTGCTCGGATAGTTGCTGATTATACTGGGCTGAGCCACGGCTATCCGTATGACCGGTAATGTTGATCGAAGTGCGTGGATAACGGCTTAAGATATCAGCTACTTTATCGAGTGTGTTATGAAAGGAGGGGGTTAATTTTGCTGAGTTAGACGCGAAGGATATTTCACTATTCATGGTGATCTTGAGGTTCTCATTTTGAAGCCGCTCAATCTCTATCTGTGATCTACGCTGCTCTTCAGCCAGGGCACGTTTAAATTCTTGTTCCTGTTTATCCATATACATGCCTGTGCCGGCTCCGAGTGCTCCACCTGCGGCACCACCAATCAAAGCACCACGTAATGCACCACCGGAATGATCATTCTGAAATCCGATAACAGCACCTGCAAGTGCACCTACAGCAGCACCTATAGCGGCATTCTGTTTGGTGTTTTTGTTTGGATCATTCGGGTCAACAACTGGATTGCTGGCACAACTGGTCAATACAATGCTTGCAGTAATAGCAATGAATACAATTCTTTTCATGATAATTCTCCATTTTTTCTAATCTTCAACGAAAACCAAACTTCTCTCAGTGAAACCTAACTATAGCCAAAGCTTATATAGTATAGTCGATAAACCCAAGCGGAATAAACGCACTGGTAGTGAACTTTTTTTGCAGCTAGGTGACTTTTTATACAGAGTGGCGCAATGGATGAATCCTTACTTAGATTAACTGCTTTTATAACGGTTTTATTATGCATGGCATGTGCTGAGTTTTTATACCCGCGTAGAGCCCTTGTAATGGGGTATAAACGCTGGCCAGCCAATATTGGCATCATTGTGTTGGATATGTTGCTGGTTCGCATAGTGTTTCCTGCTGGTGCGGTAGGGGCTTCATGGTGGGCCAATAATCATAGCTTTGGCCTGTTTAATTGGCTGGGGTGGAATGAGAGTGTATCCGTTATTATCGCAGTAATCTTGCTGGATTTAGTGGTATATGGACAACATGTGCTTTTTCATGCGGTGCCATGGTTATGGCGTCTGCACATAGTGCATCATGCTGACAAAGAAATTGATGTCTCTACCGGACTGCGCTTTCATCCGCTTGAAATCATGCTGTCGATGTTGATTAAAATCAGTGCTGTCGTGTTGCTTGGGGTACCAGTCCTGGCAGTATTAATATTTGAAATAATACTTAATGCAATGGCGATGTTTAATCATTCCAATGTACGTTTACCACTTAGGCTTGATGCTATATTACGATTGTTGGTGATTACACCTGATATTCATCGTATTCATCACTCCATCATCAAGGCCGAAACCAATAGTAATTTTGGCTTTAATCTGTCATTCTGGGATCGACTTTTTGGCACATTTCGCGCACAACCTACGCTGGGTCATACTGACATGGTGATAGGGTTGGAACATTTACAGGATGCATCGACGCATCAGATTGGGTTTATGCTGCGCTTGCCGTTTGGCGGTAATATCGGCCAGTATCCGATGCTGAAAAAATCAATAAAGCGGAGAGGATGAACCGTGTGTGATAGCAAAGTAAATCGTTGTGAATGCGTCAATAAAACGTTCGAACAATTGAAACAGTATGAAAATTTTGAAGCCGCTCAGGCTGCCACGCAGTGCGGTACTGAATGTGAAGGTTGTATTCCCTATATCAAATTGATGTTTGCTAGCGGCGAAAGCGAATTCGATATTGATGATCCACGTTTAAATGCTTATGAATAAACCATCTGAAGGCAGTGCTAACTTGTTGATCTCATCGGCTGCATTTGTCGTGGTGGTTGCAGGTATGCAAGCGGCAGCTTCATTGCTGGTGCCATTTTTATTGGCAGCTTTCGTGGCTATTATTTGCTTGCCAATGTTGAGCTGGCTAATCCATAAACAGGTACCTGCAGGGCTTGCGGTTTTATGCATTACGCTTGTAATTGTATTGATAGGACTGCTGATTGCTGCATTTGTAAGCTCATCACTGGCCGACTTTTCTCATAATATACCAAGTTATCAGGAGCGGTTGAAAGCATTGACTGGCGATGCACTTTTGTGGCTATCAGGCATGGGGCTGGCTGTATCATCACAATCGATGCTGGATGTGCTCGACCCATCTGCTGCTATGGGCATGGCTGGCAAATTACTGTCAGGGCTTGGCAACGCTTTGGCGAATACGTTTTTGATTGTACTTACTGTAATATTTTTATTAATCGAAGCGTCTGCGTTACCACATAAATGGTCTGCTATGGATGAAAATGCTCCATCAAAACATGGCTTTGAAATATTTATCTCAAGTGTTGGAGCATACTTTTCAATCAAGACATGGATTAGTCTTGCTACAGGTATATTTATTGCTATCTGGCTGGCTGTGATCGGAGTTGATTATCCTTTGTTATGGGGACTTGTTGCGTTTCTGTTCAACTTTGTACCCAATATCGGCTCCATAATTGCCGCAATTCCTGCGCTGTTACTGGCATTAGTACAGCTCGGTGGCGGTGACGCATTATTGGCTGGTTTGGGGTATATTATTGCCAATGTTGTCATGGGAAATGTGATCGAACCCAAATTTATGGGGCGCGGTGTTGGGTTATCAACACTGGTAGTATTTATCTCCTTGGTGTTTTGGGGTTGGGTGCTTGGTCCTGTTGGCATGCTGCTGTCTGTACCGTTGACGATGATCATCAAGCTGGCGCTGGAATCACGGCAGGAGACCCAATGGGTCGCTATATTGTTAGGCCCTGATATCAAACAAGCGGAAGCGAAGCGGTAACGAAAGAGATAAGTTCCGGTTCATGAGGTGACAAACTTTGACACATCATCATTCTGTTTATAAGCTGACAACATGAATATTAATGGTACTACCAAGACATATGGAATCATTGGCTGGCCAGTTGAGCATTCGCTTTCACCACGCTTTCAATCACGCTTTATTGAGACTCATAACATCAATGCAGTGTATGTTCCGTTCGGTGTGGCACCTGAATTGCTCACACAGGCCATGCATGGATTATGGGCCTTGGGCGTAGATGGATTTAATGTCACCGTCCCACACAAAGAATCTATTTTTCAGATGGTTGAAGCTGATGCTGATGCCAGAAAAATAGGAGCGGTAAACACAGTGCGCCGTAGCGCAAAAGGGTGGGTTGCTACCAATACAGATTGGCGTGGATTTAAGTCAGTTGTCGATGCCTCCGGTCTCGACATGGCCGGTAAAGAAGCACTCTTATTTGGTGCAGGCGGCACATCACGCGCTGTACTGCATGCATTAAATGCACTGAATGTCAGTAAGGTGAATGTCTGTAATCGCAATCCAGAACGATTGGCCGGCTTTCTCCGCTTTGCCAAAGAAGCGTATCCAACACTTCATTGTCAGCCTATTGCCTGGCAACAATCTGAGGCAAGTGATGCCTGTCGGGATTCACGTTTGTTGATCAATACTACCAGCATCGGCTTAAAGACCGGGCAGAAATTTCCATTTGTATTGTGCGGAGATGGTGTTGCTATGGATGCCGTATATCGTCCTGATGGAAAAACAACGTTTGTTGAAGCAGCGACATTAGCCGGACGTTTAAGTGTGGATGGGTTGCCGATGTTGATTGCGCAAGGAGCGGCTGCTTTTGCTTGGTGGCATGATTGCGATATGCCGGACTTTACGCAGGCACTTCATCAGATGCAGCAAGATTTAAAACGCCAGGTAAGGCCACTTTCCGGCTGGGCGAGAGACTAATGAGTAATTCTCGATTAGGAGATATATTACTCAAACATAAGCGTATTACACGTGCACAGCTGGATTTAGCCACACGTGAATCCAAGTTACATGGAGATACATTAACATCTCAATTGGTGCGCCAGAATATTATAGATGAGCTTGAGCTGGTGAAATTTATGGCTCGCTCTTTTGGCTGTCCGGTTATTGATCTGGATAAGGTCATGGTGAAATCGGATGTCACCAAGATTCCTGTTAATGTCTTGCGAAAAAATATGGTACTACCCCTTAAGCGTACTGGTAATGCACTCAAGCTGGCAGTGGTTGATCCATACAATATCAATGGACTGGATGAGATTTCCTTTATCTCGGGATGCAATGTTGAAGTAATTATTGCAACTGAAAAGCAGATCAGTAAAAAACTTGATGAATTAAGTGATAATGATTCACAACTTCAACAGGTCATGGCAGATCTTGGAGCGATAGATGTGGAGGTTGTCGATACCAGTGAGGATGATATCGATGCATTTTCACTTTCGGCCGAAATTGAAGCAGCACCGGTTGTAAAACTGGTTAATCTGATCTTGATGGATGCGATCAAACGTGGTGCATCGGACATTCACTTAGAACCGTATGAGAAAATTTTACGGGTTCGTTATCGTATTGATGGCATGTTGCATGAGATCATGCGCCCCAGCATGAAAATGCGTGATGCCATCGTGTCGCGTTTAAAAATCCTGGCGCGACTGGATATTTCAGAACGGCGCTTGCCTCAGGATGGACGTATTAAATTGCGCTTATCGCGGGCAAAAACGGTTGATTTTCGTGTCTCTGTACTGCCAACCTTATTTGGTGAAAAAGTAGTGATGCGATTGCTTGATCCCTCCAGTTTACAACTGGATATGACCAAGCTGGGGTATGATCCTCAATCGCTATCATGGTTGAAACATGCGATACATCAGCCCTATGGTATGGTGCTGGTGACTGGCCCTACCGGTTCAGGTAAAACCGTCAGTCTTTATTCTGCGGTGGCTGAATTGAATCAACCCGGAATAAATATTTCAACCGCCGAAGATCCTGTTGAGTTTAACTTTATGGGTATCAATCAGGTCAATGTAAATGCAGAAATAGGCTTGGATTTCCCTGCCGCATTACGTTCGTTCATGCGTCAGGATCCAGATGTGATTTTGATTGGTGAGATACGAGATTATGAAACCGCCGCTATTGGTATTAAGGCAGCGCTTACCGGGCACATGGTATTGGCGACGCTGCATACCAATGACGCTCCCTCAACAATGACACGTTTGATCAATATGGGGCTGGAGTCCTTTCTCGTTGGCTCCGCTATTAACCTCATATCAGCGCAGCGATTAGCGCGTCGCATTTGTAGTGAGTGCATAACTACGATGGATATACCACCGGCTGCATTGCTTGATGCAGGCGTTATTGAAGAAGATCTGGTGGGATTTCAAACGATGACCGGTAAGGGATGTCAGGCTTGCAATGGTACTGGCTGCAAAGGGCGCACAGGGGTCTATCAGGTGATGCCCGTTTTTGATGAAATTCGTGAAGCTGTTTATGCGGGAGAAAATTCCGACAAGATCAATAAAATTGCAGTAAGCAAAGGTGTGAAGACATTGCGTATGGCGGCTTTAGAAAAAGTACACGCCGGTGAAATTTCTTTGGAAGAGTGCTTAAGGGTTACGGTGGCCAGCTAATGAAAGCAATAATGATCATAAATAAAGGTAATGATAAGATGGTGTTAAACTGATGCCTGAATTTACTTGGACAGCAAAAAACAAACAGGGTGTATCTCAAAGTGGTGAGATAGAGGCCACCAATCGTGAAATTGTAGTTGCCATTTTGCGACGTAAAGGCTTGGTTGATATCAAAGCTAAGAAAAAACCCATTGAGATTGTGATTTTCCCAGAAAAAGTGGATGACAAGGATATTTCCATATTTTTTCGTCAGTTATCGACCATGATCAACGCTGGTTTACCATTGGTGCAATGTTTTGAACTGGCTGAACGTGGTGCTGAAAAAAAGGCCATGGTTAAATTACTGAATGATGTGCGTGTTAATCTGGAGGGCGGCAATCCACTTGGTGAAACTATGCGCAAGTTTCCTAAAGAGTTTGATCGTTTGACTTGTGCCTTGGTAGAAGCTGGTGAGCAGGGCGGTATTCTTGATACGATTTTACTGCGTCTATGTATTTATAAAGAAAAGGCCCTGAGCTTGAAAGCTAAAATAAAATCAGCGATGGTTTATCCGGTCGCGATTCTGGTGGTATCCTTTATTGTAACATCCATTCTGATGATTTTTGTTATTCCTGTTTTCAGTGAGATGTTTGCTGATTTAGGTGGGGAACTGCCCATGCCTACCCAAATTGCCATGTCGATATCCGATGTGTTTGTCGAGTTCTGGTATCTCATTATCGGTGCCCCGATTGTGCTGGTATTTGCTATTAGAGCACTGTACCAAACGCCAAATGGTCGCTACCAACTGGATAAACTGTTACTGGCATTACCTGTCTTGGGGGATGTATTGCGCAAGGCGTCTGTAGCACGTTTTTGCCGTACGTTTTCAACGTTGTCGGCGGCCGGTGTACCCATTCTGGAAGCACTCGATACCGTGGCTGAGACATCTGGAAATGTAGTGATTGAACAGGTTATTCTATCATCCAAAGATTCCATCTCGCAGGGACAGACACTGACGGCACCATTGGAAGCCAGTAAAATTTTTCCACTGATGGTAACGCAAATGATATCCATCGGTGAACAGACAGGTAGTCTGGAAGATATGTTGGCAAAAATTGCCGACTTCTACGAAGAAGAGGTTGATACTGCTGTAAACAATATGCAGCAGTTGATGGAGCCGTTAATTATGGCATTCCTTGGTGTGGTTATTGGTGGGTTGGTGGTATCAATGTACCTGCCAATCTTCCAGATGGCTTCTCTCGTTTAATCGGTTTATTTAAGGTTGATGGCTTAATCCACTATGGTATAAAAAACTTTTGATTCAACACAAATATGATCAGAACAAGGGCTCATGCGCGACACAAGGAAAGCTAATATGGCAAATGAGATACACAGTACAGGCATGATATGCAGGTGATTTTTTACCGTGCGCTGGCAATATCAGTGATTGGACTGGTTCTGTCCATATGGTTTTATCCTATGTATACAACTGCAAACCAAACATTAATGATGCTGATCGGCATTGCGAGTGTTTTTCTATTAACGATGCAGGCCGTTTTAAGTTTTTCTCATATTTCACTTTTCAATCAATGGTGTTTCCAGTATGGCTCGGATGCTATTCTCGCCAGCCTGTTGGTTCTCGCTTCCGGTGGCAACTCAAGTCCTTTTGCTTTGTTACTCGGCCTGATAGTCATTGCATCAGGTGTCCATGCACAGCGCCTGCTACCATTAATCATTAGTACCTTTGCATGTGCTACATATTTATTGGCCGTCTATGGCGAGTTATGGTTGCGTCATGATACCTTTCTAACCAGTCAACAGGCATTGCATGTGCTTTTGCAGGTATCTGCTCTCATACTGGTTGGCGGAGTAATGGCCTTTATTGCGCGTCGTCATGCCAGCTTAAGCGCTAGTAGCAATCAAGCCGTTCGACAGCATCGCAAACTTAAAGACCTGCACGACAGAATTATGGCTGAGATGGGTGAAGGAGTGATTCTTTTGGATCAACAGCTGCACTTTATCGATATGAACATGGCTGCCAACATCTTGTTAAAACGTGATTCGCTCGCAACACTTTTACTATTCCCTCCGTTGGCTGATTTTTTTCATCAGGCTCTGCAAGATTCAAAAGCAAATAGTTTTCAGTGTGAGTATGCCAGAGATGATCAGGCGCTGTTGTTGGCTACGCGCCGATTATGGGTTGAAGATCATACTATCTGGTTACTAACGGTGGTGGATGTCAGTGAAGTAAAACAATTAAAAGAACAATTAATTCAACAAGAGAAAATGGCCGCATTGGGGCAAATGGCTGCGATGTTGGCGCATGAAATTCGCAATCCGATTCAAACCATGGCTTATGGCCTTGAGATCATGGGAGAGAGTCCTGCCAATACCAAACAGGTTCAGGGCATCCTTCATGATGAAATGTTACGCTTGAATCGACTGGTCAGCATGATGTTACAATATTCTAAACCGCTGTACGCATCTGAATCTCTCACATGCATGTCTGATTTTATTCATGCGTCGTTGCAACTGTTTGATAAAAAAGATCGTCAATATATACATCTGAACACGCAAGTGGATGAAGTGTGTCTTGATAGAGACCATTTTCGTTTGGTATTGGATAACTTACTGTCGAATGCTCTGGCAAATCGTCCTGAAGAAGATAGTCCTGTAGAAATAACCTTGAGCAGTGATGAGAAGGGATGGAAATTGGACGTAAGTAATCAAGGTGAGATTGCAGATACTGTGCGTGAACATCTATTTGAGCCCTTTGTTAGTGGGCGTTCGGCAGGCATAGGTTTGGGCTTGGCCACGGTTAAACATGTCTGTTCAGTCAATGATTGGACAATTATAGCGCATTCAGATGCAGGCGTAGTTTGCTTTACAGTAGAAGGGCCTTTGCTGGCTACTTCTCCAGTAGAAACGTCAATGATGGAGGTTAAACATGGCTGATATTTTGCTGGTAGAAGATGAGTTGAATGCACGCAAAGTGTTATCCTTGGGGCTTGAATTACAGGGGCATCAGGTCATTTCATGCGGTTCATCCATTGAAGCTGCAACATTGTTGCAGAAACATATGTTTGACGTGGTGCTGACCGATCTACGCATGCAAGGTCGTGATGCAGGGCTCGATGTGATCACGGCCAGTAGAAAGGCTCAACCGCATGCTAAAGTGCTATTGCTCACAGCCTATGCCAGTTCGGATACCGCTGTCATGGCTATGAAAGATGGGGCCTTTGATTATTTGACCAAGCCGGTGTCGGCAGAAGAGCTCGCCGCTGCTGTAGAGGGTGCTCTGATTCAGTCTGGTACAGATCATAGCAGCATGGATACGAATGATTCGGATGAGATTTCAGGGACAGAGATGTTAATTGGTGAGTCTGTACTGATGCAACGCGTACGTCAGCGTCTGGAGCGGTCCGCCATGTCTGAATTTACGGTACTTATTTCAGGTGAATCAGGTACAGGTAAAGAGCTGGCTGCACGTTTTGTGCATATTCATTCGCCACGTGCGAAAGGCATGTTTGTTCCGGTTCATTGCGGGGCTATCCCTGAAGGCCTATTTGAATCTGAGTTGTTCGGACACCGTAGAGGGGCTTTTACCGGTGCTGATTCAGATCGAAAAGGACTCATGGAATCGGCTGATGGTGGTACACTGTTTCTCGATGAAGTGGGGGAATTGCCGCTATCGGTTCAGGTAAAGTTACTCAGAGCGCTGCAGGAAAAACGTATTCGGCGCGTAGGTGATGATCAGGAACGGGATGTAAATGTACGTATTATTGCTGCGACCAATCGCGATTTGAAAGCTGAAGTCGAGCAAGGTCATTTTCGGGAAGATCTATTTTTTCGACTCAATGTGGTGCCTGTACATATGCCTGCACTTCGCCATCGTAGTGAAGATATCCCCATGCTTGCCAAGCGCATTGTACATCAACACAGTGAAGGGAAAGCACGTTTGAGTGATGAATGTTTGCCTTATCTCAGCAAATTGCCATTCATGGGCAATGTACGGGAACTGGAGAATATCATGCAACGAATGTTGGCTCTGTCAGATTCCGGAGATTTAGATCTATCATTATTGGATGAGATGTATTCTGGCATTGATAGTCTTACATCTATTTCATTGGCTAGTATGCAGGCACAAAATAATGATTTGGATAGTTTTATGGCCACTACTGAACAACAATTAATTGATGAAGCGCTGGCCAAAACCGATGGCAATATTACCAAGGCCGCTGTTGAGCTAGGCATTAGTTTTCGCTCCTTGCGCTATCGACTGAAAAAAACATTACCGGCAGAGGATGAGATATAATGGGTATGGAGCTAGTGATTTTATTTGGTATCGTCGGTTTAATTGTCGGTAGTTTTGCCAATGTCTGTGTGCACCGTATCCCGTTATATGAATCGATAGCCTTTCCTGGCAGTCATTGTCCACACTGTGATCATCCTATAGCTATGTATGATAATATCCCGCTGTTGTCATGGTTAATATTGAAGGGAAAATGCCGATATTGCGCGCACTCCATTGCATGGCGCTATCCACTGATGGAACTGGCAATGGGGTTGGGTTCAGCCGGCTTGGCCTACCACTATGGCATCTCTCTGGAGCTACTGGCTGCACTCACGCTATTTTTCTTACTTTGGGTATTGAGTGCAATTGACATGGAAACCTATCTGTTACCCAATGTGTTAACCTATCAGGGCATTGCCATCGGTTTTATTTTTTCATATTGGCTAGGGGATTGGCAATCATCATTGATTGGAGTCGTGGCTGGTTATGGTGTTTTCTGGCTTGTGGCCAAACTATTCCTCATGCTGACCGGGCGTGAAGGCTTGGGGGCAGGGGACTTTAAACTGTTGGCTATGCTAGGAGCCTTTATGGGGTGGCAGGCTCTGCCATTCATTGTACTCGCATCTTCTATTGTAGGTACTATTGTTGGGCTTACTTTCATTGTACTGGCCAAACGTGGTTTGCGCACTGAGATTCCATTTGGCCCCTACCTCGCAGCAGCCGGTATGATTTGGTTTGTTTGGGGAAATATTATTCTTGATTGGTATCTTCAATTTTCCGGCATAAATGGGTGATAGCACAAACATGATTGCAAAAGTTGGCCTGACCGGCGGCATTGGTAGTGGAAAAAGCACTGTCGCTAAAATATTTGCAGGTATGGGTGTGCCTGTATTGGATTTGGACCAGGTCGGGCGCGATGTTGTTGCGGTCGGTTCCACAGGTTTAGAGCAATTAACCAAGGCTTTTGGTGATGCCATATTAAATACGGACGGCTCACTTAACAGGGCAGCGCTTGCCGAACACTGTTTTGCAAAGGCAACAGAAACAACCAGACTGAATAGCATCATGCATCCGCTCATTAGAGAGCAAGAAGATGTGTGGTTACAGCAGCAGCATGGTAGCTATGCGATCATCGAAGCTTCGGTGTTATTGGAATCCGGTGGTGCATCACGCATGGATGCGGTGCTGGTGGTCATGACTGATCTTGCGCTCAGACGTGCGCGTGTACTTACCAGAGGTGATAGAAATAGCACACAATTCGATGCCATCGTAGCGCGTCAATGCAGCGATGAGCAACGCCGTGAATCCGCCGATTATATTATTTTAAATGATGATAATTTTGAGTCGTTACGTGAAAAGGTCATTGAAACACATACGTTTATATCGAAGCAGTTCAAGGCGTAAAGTAATGGTTCACTGTTGCTCTGCCCCTCTTTTTCTATATCCTCATTCCAACTAAAAATAATACCTTAGTTTTTTAATTGGAATACTGGGGCATTTGGCAGGATGCAATAAATCAGCATCTTCCTAGCCACCTATGTTTTGTAACTAGAGTATCCGGCCGATAACTGCAGTTTTATAGCTGTGTTGATGCTGGATCTTGATCACTTCAAACCGATCAATGATGCATTGGGTCATGAGTGGGGTGACAAGGCTCTTGTCGAAGTTAGCAATCGGCTGCTGAAATGTACCCGTGCGACAGATACCGTAGCTCGCATTGGCGGCGATGAATTCAGTATCATTCTGCTTGATGTCAATTCTGAAACGTTTGCTAACAAGATGGCAGAAAAAATAATTACTGCCATTGCACTGCCTTTAGCTCTGAAAGGAACTCAGTATAAAATAGGTGTAAGTATAGGTGTTTGTCTGGCCTCTCCAGATGATCAAGATATGGAAGGCATTGTGAGCAGGTCGGATACTGCCATGTATCGAGCCAAGGAAAGTGGCAGAAGCTGCTACCGCATATCAGAATAGCTAAGCAACACCGAACAATGCCATTGTGATATTTTCCACTAATACGCGATGAACCAAAAAAAAGGCCCGTCCATTGGGACAGGCCTTTAGTGTAATTACAAGATTTAACCTCTTGGTGTTCCGCGTTTGCGTTCGTTCTCTTTCAGAACACGTTTACGCAGACGAATAGAGCTTGGAGTGATTTCTACCAACTCATCATCAGAGATGAATTCGATAGCGCGTTCCAAGCTCAGGTTCAAAGGTGGAACCAGATCAATGGCATCATCTTTACCAGATGAACGTACGTTGGTCAGTTTCTTCTCTCTGATCGGGTTAACGCACATATCTGCATCGCGATTATTGATACCGATGATCATACCTTCATACACTGTTGCACCGGAACCAATAAACATTCTGCCACGTTCCTGTAGTTTCCACAGGCCGAAAGCAACAGATGAACCGTTTTCCATGGAGATCAATACGCCATTTATGCGGCCGCCAGGAAGGGTGCCAATGAATGGACCATAAGCGTGGAAGACATGGTGCATAATACCAGTACCACGGGTATCAGTTAGAAATTCAGATGTATAACCAATCAGGCCGCGCGTAGGGCACATGAACTCAATACGCGTACAACCATCTGCATTGGTCGCCATGGAGGTCATTTCCGCACCACGTTTACCAAGCTTCTCAATCACAGCACCTTGATATTCCTGCTCTACATCAACAGTTACATGCTCGTAAGGTTCTTCTTTTACACCATTTTCTACACGAATAATCACGGTTGGACGTGATACAGCGATTTCAAAACCTTCACGACGCATGGTTTCTAAAAGAATACCGATGTGTAGTTCGCCACGGCCGGATACTTTAAATACATCTGCAGAATCAGTATCTTCTACACGCATAGCCACGTTGGTACGAATCTCTTTCATCAGGCGATCACGAATTTGACGTGTAGTAATAAATTTACCTTCAGTACCAGCCAATGGAGACTTGTTGACGTGTATCTCCATAGAAAGCGTAGGCTCATCCACATGGATCACTGGAAGTGCAATAGGTGTTGCTTTCGATGCAATCGTTTCACCGATATTAATATGTTCAATACCGGCAACTGCAACAATTTCACCAGCTTCTGCTTCCTGGACTTCAACACGGTTCAGACCGAGGAAACCAAGTAGTTTGCTTATTTTGAAGTTCTCCTGTCTGGAATCAGCGTGTATCACAGTAATCTCTTCGCCAGTTTTAATACGTCCGTGAGCAATACGACCAATCACAACACGACCAATATACTCATCCCAGTCCAGTGTGGTAGCCAACATCTGTAAAGGCTCGTCAGCATTACCCTCAGGTGGGCGAACATGTTCAAGGATCGTATCGAACAGGCAAAGCAGGTTGTCTGACTCTTCATTCAGATCAAGCATGCCATAACCGTTTTTAGCAGAGGCATAGACAACAGGGAATTCTAACTGTTCATCGGTTGCACCAAGTGATGCAAACAAGTCAAACGTGAGGTCAACTACGGCATCAGGATCGGATCCTTCGCGGTCAATTTTATTGATCACAACAATGGGTTTCAAGCCAAGAGCCAATGCTTTGGAGGTAACAAATTTGGTCTGTGGCATTGGGCCTTCACGGGCATCAACCAACAAAACTACACCATCAACCATGTTCAATACACGCTCTACTTCACCGCCGAAATCGGCATGGCCAGGAGTATCGATAATGTTGATATGGGTATCACCGTAACGAATTGCGGTATTTTTTGCAGTGATGGTAATGCCGCGCTCTTTTTCAAGGTCATTGGAATCCATAACACATGTTTCCATGTCTGCACGGAGACTGTCCATAGTACCAGACTGCTTCAGTAGCTCATCAACCAGTGTAGTTTTGCCATGGTCAACGTGGGCGATGATGGCGATATTACGTAATTTGCGTGTCATATATAATAACCTCTAATTCTAAGTGGCGCGCATAGTATCGTTTTACCATCCATTTGGAAGTAATAAGATGATTATTGTAAATTAATATTTCCGACTAAAAGGTAAAGGCACAGATGAAAATCAAGATTTATCATTAAAAATATGTTCTAAATGATTGTTTTTTTAAGCTTTGTTAGATTTACTTTGTGCCCCAAAGGGAATTCTCTTCTGACATCAGAATGATCATCTTATACTTTAAGACTAAATGTTTATAATGAAGGAACAGTAAGAATTTCACAGCCGGTTTCAGTGACAACAAGCGTATGTTCAAACTGAGCAGAGAGTGTTTTATCGCGCGTAACTACGGTCCATTTATCACCCAGGAGTTTTACTGCCGCCTTACCAATATTCACCATCGGTTCAATAGTAAAGACCATACCGGCTTTGAGTTTCATGCCTGTGCCCGCTTTACCGTAGTGCAGCACTTGTGGATCTTCGTGAAACACACGACCAATACCATGCCCGCAATACTCGCGTACAACCGACATCCGTTCGCCTTCCACATAGCTTTGAATGGCATGGCCAATATCTCCGAGCGTTGCGCCAGGACGCACTTGTGCTATGCCGAGATCCAGTGCTTTGCGTGCTGTTTCCACTACTTTTTCAGCTTTAATTTTGGGTTTCCCGACGTGAAATGTTTTACTCGTATCGCCATGCCAGCCATTGATGATGGTGGTGACATCGACGTTAACAATATCACCATCTGTGAGTGTTTTATTGGTGGGTATACCGTGGCAGACAACATGGTTTACCGACGTACAAACTGATTTGGGGAAACCGTGATAGTTGAGCGGGGCAGGGATGCCACCAGCCTTGATCGTGAAATCATGTACCAGATCATTGATATCATCGGTAGTGATGCCTGTTTTAATATAGGGCTCAATCATGACTAATGTATCCGCAGCATGATGACATGCTGGCCGCATAGCCTCGATATCTTGTTTTGTTTTGATGCTAACCATGCTGACTCCTGAAAACACTTGTAGGGTGGCCGTATGCTGACGTAATCTGCTCATTAGGTCATCTATTGGAGGATACTTATGCGGGTATATCTGGTTCAACATGGTTTAGCTAAAGAGAAACAAGAGGATGCAAAACGCCCGTTGTCTGTTCAGGGGCATAACGATGTGACACGTACAGCTGAATTTTTAAGTCTATTTGAGAAACCAGAACCAGTTCGTATTATGCATAGTGGTGTCTTAAGAGCAGAACAGAGTGCCAATCTGTTTTCTCAAGTCTGGGGCGGCATCCCTTGTGAACAGGCGCTTGAGCTTGGCCCCAATGATGATCCCTCCACCTGGTCAGCTCATCTAGCCAGCATGAATGAGGATGTTATGCTGGTTGGCCACCTGCCTTATCTTCAGCGTTTAGCCGGATTGCTCGTCTGTGGTGATCCACACCGTGAAGCGGTTCACTTCCGCAATGGTGGTGTTGTATGCCTTGAACGCAGAGAAATAGGTTGGTCTATGCTATGTCAGATCAATCCAACACTGTTTTATGACAAGCATTAACGTATGCAAGGGTTGATTAGTATATAGTTATCGGGTGCTGATTAGTAATTATTGCTTGCGCTTTGACACAGGCTTTTTAACATCACAATCTTTCATGGGAGGGGATATGACAGTTTCAGAGGTAATTGCTGCAATACAGGCTGGGAATAGCTTAGCTGGTACAGATTTGTCCGGCTTGGACTTTTCAAATCAGGATCTGTCCGGTGCAGATCTGTCAGGAGCCAATCTTTCGAACTGTAATTTCTCCGGAGCTAATTTATCAGACGCCAATATTCAAGGTGTAAGTCTTGATGGTGCGGTATTAATTAATACCAATCAGCATGGCATTCGCATTGATCTGGATCTTTTGCGCGCACGCATTAGCAGTGGTTGGTCACTGACAGGTGTAGACTTAAGAGGTCTGGACTTATCCGGTCTGGATTTAAGAAATGCCAAGCTCTCTGATGCCAATATGCAGGGTTGTAATCTTGAGGGTACCGATTTTCGTGGTGCAATATTGAACGAAGCCAACCTTTCATTCTCCAACGTTCGTGATGCAGATTTTCGTGGTGCTAACCTGAAACGTGCCAATTTAACCCGAGCAGATCGAACAGGTGCAAATATTTCTAAATGGAAATTGAAAAAAGCCTTTATCGCAGGTGATATCGCTTATCGTTCCTGATCCAACGGTTTTTTATCATCTGATGATATTTCCTGTAATGTAAATGCGTTTGAGTCGACTCAGCAGACACTTCACTTTGATTCAAATTAAATTTAACAGAGGATATTGTTTATATGCATGCAACACTGCCATTATTAGAGAAGACTGACTTCCCTGCCATCTCTCGTGGAAAGCTCAATACGCTGCAAGTTAATTTAGGCTATTTATGTAATCAAACCTGTTTGCATTGCCATGTGGATGCAGGTCCTCGTCGCACCGAAATCATGGATAAAAAGACGGTGCAAACCGTGCTTGATTACTTGCGTGTGCAACATATCAAAACACTCGATCTGACCGGTGGCGCGCCGGAGATGAATCCGCACTTTGTTTACCTGATAGAGCAAGCCAGTGCTATGGGCGTGCGTATCATTGATCGCTGTAATCTGACTATTTTGGAAGAAGAAAACTATAGTGATACAGCTGAGTTCCTTGCTAAGCACAAGGTCGAAGTCGTTGCATCGCTGCCCTGTTATTTGAGTGATAATGTTGATGCTCAGCGTGGTAAAGGGGTGTTTGATAGCAGCATTAGAGCCATTCAGCGTTTGAATGCACTCGGGTACGGTATCGAGGGTTCAGATTTAACATTAACACTGGTCTATAATCCACAGGGGACAAACCTGCCGCCTTCACAGAGTGAACTGGAAATAGCTTATAAACGCGAACTGCACTTGCGTTTTGGTATTGTCTTTAATCAACTCTTTACCATCACCAATATGCCCATAAAACGTTTTGGTAGCACGCTAATTTCACAAGGTAAATTCGCATCTTATATGCAGCTACTTAAAGAAGTTTATAGTGAGAAAAATCTCGATGAAGTGATGTGCAAAAGCTTAATAAGCGTGGACTGGAGAGGTTATGTCTATGATTGTGATTTCAATCAAATGCTGAATCTGCCCATACATAGAGAGGGTGGTTTAGCAACGCACCTTTCTGAACTAATTGAACAGGAAATCTCCGGATCTTCAATTGTTGTGATGGATCACTGTTATGGCTGTACTGCCGGTCAGGGTTCCAGTTGCGGCGGAGCATTGGAGGAGTGATGGCACTTCATGATGAACTTGAAGCGTTTAACCGTGGATTCGTAGCCCAGGTTCCCGATAATATTGTAAGCACCATGAATGATGCGGTGCAGATACTACAATCTTCGGGTTTAACCGAGCGGGCTTTACAAGCTGGGCAACATGCTCCTGATTTTGATCTCCCTGAACTAAATGGTAAGAAAGTAAAATTATCTGAAGCGCTAAAGCGTGGAGTGGTTGTTATCACATTCTATCGAGGCAGCTGGTGTCCATACTGTAATTTGGAGATGCAGGCCTTGCAGAAAGCGCTGCCTGATATTGAAGCTGCGGGCGCTCAGTTGATCGCCATTGCTCCCGAACTGCCGGAATTTGCTGCTCAGACGCGAGATAAAGGAAACCTTACGTTTCCGTTGTTGAGTGATCAGAACAATGAAACTGCCAAGCAATATGGTTTAGTCTTCACCTTACCTGAGAGTTTGAGGCCTATTTATGAGAGTTTTGGCATCGATTTGCCAGCCAGTCACGGCAATGATCATTTTGAACTACCTATGCCTGCGACCTATATTATTGCACCTGATGGCAAGGTGATGAGTGCTTTTGTAGATGTGGATTATACCAAACGCATGGAACCAACTGACATAATAAAAATATTGAAAACCATTTAAATACGGAGAAAGAAATGAGTGTAAAAGCTGATAACGTGCGTCAGCACGTGCGTAAATCTTATGCGGAAGTGGCAGATGCCAGTAATGACGGTGATTGTTGCGGTGTGGAATCCAGTTGCTGCGGCGTCTCTGATGATGCGGCGATCAATACACTGATCTCCACACGCTTGGGTTACTCTGAAGATGATCTGGCTAATGTACCCGATGGTGCCGATATGGGCCTTGGCTGTGGTAATCCACGTGCAATTGCTTCACTGCGTCCGGGTGAAGTGGTTATTGATCTTGGTAGTGGTGGTGGTTTTGATGCATTTTTGGCTGCCCGTGAGGTTGGTGAGAGCGGTCACGTGATCGGTATCGACATGACTCCCACGATGTTATCCAAGGCGCGACATAACGCCGAAAAAGGAAAATTCAGCAATGTAGAGTTTCGCCTTGCTGAGATTGAACACCTGCCGATTGCCGATAACACTGCCGACATCATTATTTCCAACTGTGTGATTAATCTTTCACCGCATAAGGAGCTGGTATTTGCCGACGCATTTCGTGTGTTGAAATCGGGTGGACGCCTGGCCATATCCGATGTGGTGGCAACAGCGGAGATGCCGGATGAGATGAAAAATGATCCGATATTGCATGCAGGCTGTATGGCTGGCGCATCCATGATTGATGCACTGGAGACCATGATGGCCGATGCTGGTTTTGAACAGATTAGCATTATTCCAAAAGACAGTTCGCGTGAATTTATTCGTGATTGGGCACCCGGTCGGGGCGTGGAAGCTTATGTTGTATCGGCTTACATTGAAGCGAAGAAACCGGGCGGTTGTTCATCAACCTCTTGTTGTTAAGCAAACTGTAAGTATTTCAGGATTCAAACGCCTAACCGCCTGTTATCCCAATAGGGACAAAAGAGGAGATGAATATGAAATCGATGACAACATTAGCTATCGCACTGCTGCTTGCCTTGGGTCTGTCTGCTGCACCTGCCTTTGCAGGCCATCATGAAATGAACCCGTGCAACCCATGCTCAATGAAAAAAACGATGAATCCGTGTAACCCGTGCGCCATGCAGCATAAAATGAACCCATGTAATCCATGTGCCATGAAAAAGCATGCCAACCCATGCGATATGCAACACAAAATGAATCCGTGTAATCCTTGTTCTAAAGGGCATTAATTCTTTATCTCAATCGTTAAACCCAAAGACTCTGCATGCAAAACGTGCAGAGTCTTTGGGTTTATTTACGTCACACGCTATTTTTCAACGCTTAGAAACCGAACAATCCTTGATAAGGTGATTGTTATGTAAGCAAATTACGTGAACAAAACGGGCAATCATATAATTCGGCATTCACGCATGTTGAGAGGGGGTTGTTTAGCTTTTCTGAAAGGTGTTTGTGGCATGGTAGAATGACATCTCTGACCCTTTCTAGTAACGCTTTTGGATGAATAGGCTTATTTAAAATCATGCAGGTCTCTTGCGCTGCTGTTTTGTTATGTTCGCAATAAGCGTTTCCCGAAATAAAGAAGATAATTTGGAATGGTAACACTTTACGTATCGCTAGTGCCAAATCATAACCACTGATACCAGGCCAGGAGATATTTCTAACATCTGTTGTAAGAAGCGGGGTGCAATGCCGACTTCCACATCATGACCGGAGTACCGGCATTTATGATGGAGGAGATACCGATGAATAATATATTAAGAGTAATTTACGCCATGCTTATCAGCATAGGTTTGTTTAGCACCCCGGCCCTGGCTGGATCACATGCTAACCCATGCAATCCATGCGGGATGCAAAAGCATATGAACCCATGTAACCCATGCAGTATGAAAAAACATATGAACCCGTGTAACCCATGCAGCATGAAAAAGCATATGAACCCATGCAACCCATGCGCCATGAAAAAACACTCCAATCCTTGCAGCATGAAATCCAACCCATGTTCTATGGGTAACCCATGTGCGGCAAATCAAAAGACACCCATTCGCAAACCTGCATTTAAGAACTATCAGGAAGCCGCATCCCTCGGTGCTAAAATGTGGAAAGATGAAAGTTTAGGTACATCCGGTTTGGCATGTCTCTCATGCCATGCAGATCATGAACTGTTGAATTTAGATCGTAATCAGAATTTCCCACATTTTGTAAAAATGGTAGGTGATGTGGTGACCTTGGATCAGATGATCAATTACTGCATGCTTAATCCAATGAAAGGAAAACAGTTTGGGAAAAATTCAAAAGAGTTAACTGCGATGGCTGCATATTATCGTGCCTTGCGTATGCAGTTTATGAAAGAACAACGTTAGTAGTTAGACGCAGATTCTCGCAGTTAAACACTGAAGTATAGACAGAAATATCTGCTTCATTTCGTATTTGTGCACGCAGATCAGTAACAACTGTCAGAGTATGGGGCTGATTTGCCTGAATGGGCATGAAGCACTTCAGGCTGTGTTTGTCCTTTCTTGCGTGCCCAAGAAAGAACGAAAGAAGGCCCCCCCCGCCCGGAGACCAGACAGCCCTTCGGGCTCCCGATCATACAGATTTAAAACGGCGCGCTATGCTGATTTCTTCCGCTTTAAATATGTATGATCGGCAACCTGCTAGCGGGCAATTTCTTTGGTTCCTTTCTTTTTTGCATAAGCGATAAACAATCAATTTGTACTATTTGGAACATTTAGTGCCAAAACATAATATAATTACCCTGTCAGATAGTGAGTTGGTCTAAGTTAAACAGATTTAAGAATGGAGTCATAGTGAAGAAACCCTTGAGTTTGAAGCAGTCCGTGTTGGCAGCGATCTCTATTATCGGCGGCTTGATACTGATGGCTGCTGCTATCGATCCAGGTCTGCCACTTGGCTACTGGGATAACCCATCTGCCAAGGTTCCGTCTTCTCACAACTGGTCTGAACTTGAAAAAGATCTGCGTCCGGAGGCATGTGCACAATGTCATGCCGCTCAATTTAATGTATGGAAAAAGAGTCTGCATGCGCACGCCTACTCACCAGGTCTAGTAGGGCAATTCCCGGGCCAGGGGCATACCTATGCCAATGATTGTCTGGTGTGCCATGCACCATTGAAAGAGCAACTTTATACAGATCCAACAGATATGGATGATTCGATTCTCTTGCGTCTGAAACATGCCGAAGGATTTGATGCTGATGCTGATGCCGATTATGATGTGAGCGATCGAGATACTAAACTGCTCCCTCTGAGACACACCGGCGTGAGTTGTGCCGTTTGCCATGTACGCAATGGCGATCGTTTCGGACCACCACCAAAAACGACGGGAGCAGTTGGTAAACAAGATACTCCGGCCCATGGCGGGTTCACAGCTACCAAGGATTTTGAACAGTCGCAGTTTTGTGCATCATGCCATCAGTTCCCTGACTATATGGCAATCAATGGAAAACCTTTAGAAAATACCTTAATAGAATGGAAAAACAGCTCTTTTTCCGATAAAGGAGTCACATGCCAGGTCTGTCACATGCCGGATAGAGCCCATGAATTCAGAGGCATTCACGATCCAAAAATGGTCAAAAAAGGGCTCAGCTTTTCACTAACCGAACAGAATCACAGTGCTAATCTCAGCATTACATCCACATGGATAGGGCATGCATTTCCAACGTACGTCACCCCCAAAGTAATTGTTGAAGCAGAAGCATTGAACGCTGTCGGTAGCATCATGCAGCATCAGCAGTGGGAGATTATCAGAGAGGTTGCTTACCAGGGTGATGGTTGGAAAGAGTTGCGTGATACCCGCATCATGCCGGGTGAAACACGCCAGTTCTTGCTCAAGGCCTTACCAACAGACGCCCGCAGTGTACGTTACACGGTACGGGTGATCCCCGATAATTTTTACAAAGGCCTTTATGAGAGTCTGCTATCAGATGAGCTGACTGCTGTAGCTGGTGCACATATTCGCAAGGCCAATCAACAGGCTGCTAATAATGATTACCTGCTCTATGAAAAAGTAATTACCCTTATCCAAGCGCATTGATACTTGCTCTAGTGTTGTAGGCCACCATAATTCACTTCTTTATAAGAGAAGTGGTGAACGCTTTACCGCGTTACCTGTCTTCTGATTTATCATACTTTTTTCACTGGGACCCAACCATGCAGGTACGCAAAGCAGCAATCGAATGTTTAAAGCAGGTCCTGCATAATGAGCAGAAGGCTGATGTTGTCATGCAGCGTGCCGCAGCGCATCTGGAGCTACGCGATCGCAAGTTACTGCATGAATGTGTTTATGGTGTATTGCGCCGCAGTTTTTCTCTGGAAGCCGATTTTTCCCGCTTTATTAAAACCAAGCCCGACGATTTTACCTATGCCGCACTAGCAGTCGGTACCTATCAATTGCGGCATATGCGTGTACCCGTACATGCCGCTGTCTCTGAAACAGTATCGGCAATCAAGCATCTCAGCCCGAAAGCCGCCCCGTTTGTAAATGCGGTGTTGCGCAAGGTGAGCGTGAATCAGGTACCTAAAAAACTCAAACCCAATCAGCGTGCCGAACTACCCAAGTGGATCTATGCCCAGTGGCGCGATGCCTTTGGTGCAGATGAAGTACAATTACTCGGTGCCGCTCTAAAGACACCACCCAAACTCTCTTTAGCCCTGTTTGTAGATCGGGATGCCTGGATAGCCGAGGTTCAAGCGTCCGGTATTGACGTAGAAACAGGGGCTCTGTCTCCATTTGCCGTGTTATTGCCGTCTGGCACCGATGTCACAGCTCTACCTGGTTTTGATGCTGGTGCATTCACTGTCATGGATCAGGCTGCACAGGCGGCAGTGATGGCGCTGAAACTACCGGCTGACTTTGATGGTCTGATGCTTGATGTCTGTGCCGCACCCGGTGGTAAAACAGCCCTGTTAGCGCATCGTTTTCCCAAGGCCCGCATCGTGGCAGTGGAACTGAGTGAAAAACGTATCCCCAGATTGCAGGAGAATTTGAAACGCCTGCACTGTGAACATGTTGAGATTCTGCAGGGGGATGCGATGGAGCTTAGCTTTGAAGACAATAGCGTTGATGCCATCTTCCTGGATGCGGCCTGCTCTGCATCGGGTATTTTGCGCCGTCATCCCGATGCCAAATATCTTCAAAATCAGGAGGCGGTAAACAGACTCTCTCAGATTCAGGGTGCGATGATGAACGAATCACTCAGGGTGCTAAAAGTCGATAGCAGTATGATCTATGCTGTTTGTTCGATTCATGCGCAGGAGAATGAAGAAGTATTTGATGGTTTGAAACATACGCTCACCATCACTGACCAAACGCGATTGCTTCCTAGCATGGATCATGATGGTTTCTTCCATGCCTGCGTCACAAAGTGTGCCTCCCAGTGAAACATAATAGATCTGTCAGTCAGTGCTCTGATGGCTGAAGGCGAATTTAAACTCATCAACCGCCTGTTTAAAGGTGCTGGTGGTAGTGCAAAAGCATTCACATCATTCGGTATTGGTGATGATGGCTCCATTCACAAACCAACAGCAGCTTGTGAGCTGGTGGTCAGTACTGATTCTTCGGTACAGAACGTACACTGGCCTGATGACTTTCCACTCGATAACGCCGCTGATCGGGCTGTCTGTTCAGCCCTGTCTGATCTGGCTGCCATGGGCGCAGAACCCGTATGCGTCTGGTTGAATGTGATGGCGCTTGATAGCGCTGCGGTCGAATTATTGGGGCAGGGCGCTACTGCTGCTCTAAGACGTTACGATGTTGAATTAGCTGGTGGAGACACCAGCAAAAGTGCTACCAATGCGGTATCGGTTACTGTGGCTGGTGAACTGCCAGCAGGCAGCGCCATGCGGCGGAATGAAGCAAAAGCGAGTGATGTCGTCTGGTTATGCGGTAAACTGGGCTTTCATGCGGCAGGGCTAAAGCAGTGGTTTGATAAAGAGTACGATGGCCTATTCATTAAACATTTCGAAACACTCACGCCGCAACTGCAAGCTGGTATCGCCTTACGAGAACGCGGTATCGCCTGCTGCATCGATGTTAGTGATGGTCTGCTGCAGGATGCAGAACACATTTGCCATGCATCAAAGATAGGCATGGAACTTGAGATCAACAAGGTACCGGACTGGGCCTATCTCTCTGACCAACTGGGTGAAGCGGCAGCACTGAATAACGTTATGCAGGGTGGTGAAGATTATGCACTGCTCTTTACAGCGCCGGCGCATATGGCGTTCCCGGATGAACTTGCACTGAAGATCGGCCATTGCAGAGAAGAGCCGGGCGTAGCTTTGTTGTTGAATGGCAAGATAGTAGATATCGGGAGTAAAGGTTATGACCACTTCAGCTGATCAGCGTACCATCAATCATTGGATCGCAGCAGGTTTTGGCAGCGGCTGGTTACCCTCAGCACCGGGCACCTGGGGTTCGATTGCATCCCTGTTGCCAGCCTGGTTGATTATTGAGTATGCAGGCTCAAACACGCTGCTCGTTGCTACGCTGATTGTTACCATCATCGGTTGCTGGGTATGTTATAAGGTAATACCGACCCTGAGCGGTGATAAAGATCCCGGCTGGATTGTCATTGATGAATGGGCTGGTCAATGGCTATGCATTGCCATGCTTGTGCCTGAACTTGGTCATAGTTTTCAGACGCTGGTCTTTGCTTTTATCGCATTTCGCCTGTTTGATATATTCAAACCATGGCCTGTTTCGCTGGCTGAAAAACTGGGGGCTCCGTGGTGGTCCATCATTGCCGATGATCTGGTTGCAGGTGTGATGGGGGCCATTGCCGTTACCGTCTTGTTTCAGCTGCTTAGCTAATGTCTACCTTGAAACCATCTATTCAGGCTAGCTTGATCATCAGCGAAGCTGGTCTGCAAAACCTGATGAGTGCAGGCATCTCCACCGGCTGGCTTAGCGCATGGCTACAATCTGCCGGTGCATCAGATGTCAGTATTGGTCTGCTTGAGTCCGGCGCATGGAAAAATAGCAAGGCTGACATTCAGATTTTTTTTGCTACAGAAGAAGAACTCAATGTTGTCGCTGAACCCTTTATTGAGGATGTTCAAGGCACGTCGATCCCACTGGATAATCCACCACGTCACGCACTTCATTTTCAACATCAGTCGCATCAGACACTGTTATTGCCCATTGGTGAAATCGCCTATCAGCGCAATAGCTGGCTTGCGGCATTGAATAATGGAGAACCGTTATTACCGTTATATATTGCTGCCAGTGATGCGCTGCCGATTAAACTAGAGGCCGGCATGAGCGCCAGTCTGGAGAAACAGGCACAGATTCCATGCCTGAATAACGCCGGCCTTATGATTGAAGAACAGGTTATAAATACTCTGAAAGAAAAAGGAATATCGATTCGCACGGTGGAGTCCTGCACAGCAGGTGGCATTGCATCACGCTTATGCCGGGTACCCGGTTCATCCGAGGTAGTGGATCGCAGCTGGGTCACCTATAGCAACCAGGCTAAGCAGGATGAGCTTGATGTTGATCCCGAATTGATCGAAGAGTTTGGTGCAGTCAGTCAGGATGTTGTGATCGCCATGGCCAATGGCGGGGTGGATGCCGGTAGTTCAGAACAATCGCATATCTGCATCGCCACCAGTGGCATCGCAGGCCCGGGTGGTGGAACCGAAGAAAAACCGGTTGGCACCGTTTGGGTAGCCGTTGCACAAGATGGCCAGAGTACAACGAGTCGCTGTCTGCAACTGGATGGTGCTCGCCACGAAATCCAGAACAGGGCAGTGACCCAGTCTCTGACTTTGATGTTACACAAACGGGAAATATCAAAACCCTGATATTAAAGATCTAATAATTTCCCTGATAAGCAAAAAAGTAAGTACACATTTTTCTGCTATACTCATACAGCATTGGGTAAGGGTTGGGAGAGATAAGATGACCATACAATTTCTGAAAGGGCTGTCATGGAGCATGGTGTTGCTGTTGATGGTCCCTGCACTTTCATCCGCTGGCAGTATTTATAAATGCAAAGGCGCTGGAGCATTCGATTCAGTCGTTTGGCAAAATGAACCTTGTAATGCAGGGGAAGAAGTCAGTCATCAAAAAATGCATGATTACTCTGCTCATGATGCTTCAAAAGCTGGGCATGGCACATTGACTGCTGCCGAAGTAAGCAAATTGATCAGGTTTAAACAACTTGCCATTGGTATGAGCAAAAAAGATGTGATTCGATCCTGGGGTCAACCTACTAAAACCGATATCATGTTATCAAATACAGGCAAATCAGAAACGCTTATTTATGCGCAATACAAAAACACCCCAATTGTAAGCATGAGCCTGCAAAACATCGTTTCAAATATTCAGTATTCAACAACAATCGAGAAAGAAGTGAAGCCTGTTCGCACATTTAATTATTCTGGTGGTGGCCCATTTAGTAAGTGAATAAAAGTGATAGGTAATTGCAACAGAATCCAAACTATCACCTGATTGATTGGATAGAGAACTCTTCGTCATCACCATGTACATGGCCGTGCTCCAGTTCTTCTTCGGTGGCATCACGAATATCAGTGACTTCAACATCAAAGGTCAGGTTCTGGCCAGCTAGTGGGTGGTTGCCGTCAATTGTGACACAGTGCTTCGGCACTCAGGTTTTCAGGATTCATGGGCGGATCATCTGAGGGATACACTGAAACATGCAAAAATATCTGAATGAAAGCGTGACGGAATGAAGAGGAGAAACACGATTTCCAGATCTCTCTTTTGGGTAAATGCCTTATAATACAAAGACTTTTTCAGTTGTGCACATAACCTGTGTATAACTGTGTGGATAGAGTTCGTAAAATGGGCTTTTTTAAGGCTTTATGACATACAACAGGTTGTTTGCATAAAATTTATGCATAAAGAATATAATGCTTTTAAAACAGTATATTAGGTATTTATATTACCAATATTGTAACTATTCAGCATGATAAAGCTTGACATGGTTTTCGGCTAGAAACAGTTAAATCAAGAGCCATCACCTATTTCTCTGAAATCACCCTTGTGAGTCTTCACAATAGTCGTCAGGCCATTTTAAGTGGGTGGCTTTCGGCA
>JAUZQJ010000031.1 GCA_030951045.1 Mariprofundus sp. | reverse complement strand
GTTCAACAGGCTGGTCAACGTGGTGCTATTGCGCCAGTGGTTGCGGTATGCCAAGCCTTGCTCGCGCATCTGCGTCAGTTTTTCTCGGCGGACCGTGATTTGTTCGGGGGTTTTAGTGGTGTCGGCGGTGCGGTGTTCTTCGCTCATAGTGTCTCAGTCAATCAGGCAATGCGGCTGTTAAGTTCAAGGTCAGCAAAAAAGAATGCAATCTCATTCGCTGCATTTTCTGCTGAATCGGAACCATGAACGGCATTGGCATCAATAGAGTCAGCATGATCAGCGCGGATAGTACCGGATTCTGCTTCTTGTGGGTTGGTTGCACCCATCAATTGACGGTTCAATGTAACAGCATTTTTGCCTTCCAGAACCATTGCCAGAACTGGGCCTGAACTCATGAATTCACACAAATCACCATAGAATGGACGCTCAGCATGAACTTCATAAAAACGACCTGCTTCTACAGCAGAAAGATGCGTCATATTAGTACCGATCACTGAAAGACCGTTTTCTTCAAAACGACGAATAATGTCTCCGATGACATTTTTAGCGACTGCATCTGGTTTAATAATGGATAGTGTACGTTCAACTGGCATGTAAGGTTCCCCTATTTTATCTCATAGATAGCCACGCAGCATTCTGCTGCGGGAGCGGCACTCTAACCAAGTTACACGGAAAGAACAGCCACCCGGACATCATTTCAAAACGCCATTCACACAAGCTGCAATCAAGCATTGAACCACAAGGCTTTGCTGCTCATAGTTCACGTTCAAGGATATCCTGAAAAAGTCAGCGTATCTGTGCAGGCAATGGACGACCTGCCAAAACCATGCACGCAAGTGTTTGATTTTGTGAGTGCAGAAAAAACAACGTTTTTTTTTACTTTACGTTCTGAATCAGTGCAGGACGCACTCATTCAGGTTTTCCCTGACTATAACCACTACGAGGTTGAACATGACACAACAAAGCATCAAGCAGCGCACTCTCGCCACTTCAGGTAAATCGGCACAAGCTCTGGCACTGGTCTCTGCCCTGCAGCAACGTTTCACTCAGGGTTTAGAGTCACTATCTCGCGACCTGGGCACAGCCCAAAAATTCAATGCCGTTGAATGGTTTCGCGACAATGGCATCCATGGTGGCGGTCTTCGATATGAAACAGCAGATGGCCCACTATTTGGGCGCGGTTCGGTCAATGTGTCACAGGTTCATTATGATGACAACCCGGCTAAGCAGCTTGCATCAGCCACAGCGATCTCCACCATTATTCACCCCTGCCATCCTATGGCCCCTTCAGTGCATATTCACCTGAGCTGGACAGAGATGAGAAACGGCAAGGGTTATTGGCGTGTCATGGCCGACCTCAATCCTTCGCATGAAAACCCTGCAGCAACAGGCCAGTATTTTGACGCCCTCAGAAAAGCAGTTCCTGAACAATTTGATGCCGCCGTGGCCCAGGGCGAACGTTATTTCTTTATCCCTGCACTTGAACGCCATCGCGGTGTAGCCCACTTTTATCTGGAAGCTTATAACAGCGGTGATGTGCAAGCTGATCTCGACCTGGCCACCACGGTTGGTGAAACAGCTATTGATACCTATCTGGACATCCTCAGGGATGCGCTGACTAATGCGGATGCACCAACCGCCGAGCAACAACAGACGCAACTAGCCTATCACACACTCTATTTTCTCCAGGTACTCACACTCGATCGTGGTACCACCTCAGGCTTACTCGTTCATGACCAGAATGATGTCGGCATTTTAGGCTCCATCCCCGCCTATGTGGACAAAGATCTATTAAAGTCATGGTTGCCAAACATGCAGCAACCACAGGATCGACTGCTCAGAGCCCTTATTGCAGCACTTCCAAAAGAGTCCCCATCGCTGATTGATGAGGCGGTTAAGCAAAAATTAGCCAATGTTGTGCGTGAGCACTACATCACCCACCCCGATGCTCTTGCCCTGCAAGCCAGCGGTGATGTCATTCCACCAACGGTAAAAAACCATAGTTAGCCATTTCTAAACGCTTGAATGTACTCTGGGGAGGTGTCATGAAAATTCGTTTTATTGCCGCTGAATTGCGTATTGGAGGCACAGGAACCGGCACCTCCTCCTATTCAACAGGCACACCAATCACTACCGCACTGGGCACGTTCCCAAGCTCTGTCGCATTCGACTATTCCATGAGAGCAACATATTTCATCTCTTATCTGATCAAACCACAATACGAAATAGCACCGAATCTTCACCTTTATGGATTGCTCGGTGGCACTACATCCACGGCGCGTATCTGGGGGATAGTTGGTTCAGTGAGTTATCACTTCTAATAAGTAATAGTTACCATCCCGTAATTGCGGGGAGCGCTATTCAAGGGATGTTTTTTGCCAAGCCTTCAATGATATTCGGCCACTGTTTGAAGGTCATATAAAAGCCTTCATGTTCAATTTCATGCAATTCAACATTTTGTAGCCTGGCGACCATATTCCGACAAACGGCGATGGGTGTAAAAGGATCTTGCTGACCATGCCAAACTGTAACAGGCGTTTGAATGTTGGCTGGCTCAAAATCCCACGGCTGAATAAGCAGGGCAATCTCTTTCGCAGCTTGCCTGTTGCCCCGTTGATTGGCCTGCAAGAATGCGCTGATCATGGATTCCCGATGCTTGCTGATTTCCAGGCGGTCATTGTCACACAGATAGGGATCCACTTTTTGCCAAAAACTTTCAAGATCATGAGAAAACATATTGTGACCGATTTCGATGACCTGCTGCATCACTTTTGGCATGCTCAGAGAAAGCCTGGCAAAAATACGCGCCCCAAAAGAACCCGCATACAAGGCAATAGCATCTTTACTGATTTGCAGACCTGTTGGCCCGACCATGCAGAGATGGCGTACCCTTTCAGGCATGTGATGGCAGCAAGCCAAGGCATGGGTTGCGCCTGACGACAGGCTGAGAATAGCACAGTGTTGAATGCTCAATTGATCAAGCAACTGTTTTATATCTTCGGCATGGTTGAGTAATGAATATTGCGGTGAACTGTCCGATTCACCATAACCCGGGCGACTGACTGAAATCAATCGAATGCCGTATTGCAGCAACACTTCATCGCCGTGATCGCATTCAAGCTCACCACCGGTATTACTATGGAAATAAAGCACAGGATAGCCT
>JAUZQJ010000030.1 GCA_030951045.1 Mariprofundus sp. | reverse complement strand
CACGTGAAGATTTTCATCTGGCTCTGGATGTGTCTGCATACTCATTTATTGCCTGTGCCAAACGTGCGGCTCCGATGATGAAAGCTGGTGGCAGCATGGTGACCATGAGTTATCTGGGGGCTGAACGCGCTGTACCAGGTTATGGCACGATGGGTGTCGCAAAAGCGGCGCTGGAAGCATCAACACGATATCTGGCGGCTGATCTTGGCCCACAAGGCATTCGTGTGAACTCTCTTTCAGCGGGCCCAATCAGAACATTGGCTGCATCGGCAGTTGGAGATTTTCGCAAATTGATGGATAAAAGTGCCAGAGGTTCCATGCTGAAACGAAACGTGGGTCAGGAAGAGGTGGGTAATACCTGCGTGTATTTGTTGTCCGACCTTTCATCCGGTGTGACCGGTGAATTGCACTATGTAGATGCAGGCTTCCACGTTGGTGCCGGCGATCCGGGTGTAGCATAATGTCCGGTTCTTCTATGGGGCACATTTTTAAACTCACCACTGCTGGCGAGTCGCATGGCGCTGCTTTATTGGGTATTGTTGAAGGTTGCCCTGCCGGCATTGAACTCAGTGAGGCTGATATCCAGCCTGATCTGGATCGCCGCAAACCCGGCCAATCCAAGTACACTACACAGCGCCGTGAAGCGGATGAGGTGGAAATTCTCTCAGGTGTGTTTGAGGGCAAAACGACAGGCTGTCCGATCGGTCTGCTGATTCGTAATACCGATCAACGCAGTAAAGACTATTCTGAGATCAAAGATAAATTTCGTCCGGGACACGCGGATTTTACTTATTTTGAAAAATATGGTTTGCGTGACTACCGTGGTGGCGGCCGCTCTTCGGCCAGAGAAACTGCGATGCGTGTTGCCGGTGGCGCGATTGCTAAAAAGTTTTTACAGGTCTCTGCCGGTATTTCGATTCTGGGCTGGGTTGATCAGATCGGGCCGGTGAAGTCCGACCCTGCCAAATTCGATGCGATAGAAATTGCTAATAATCCCTTCTTTTGTCCGGATGCTCAGGCCGCCAAAGAGATGGCTGAATATATGGATAAACTGCGTAAAACCGGTGATTCGATTGGTGCTGCTGTGACGGTCGAAGCACATGGCATGCTTGCCGGTCTGGGTGAACCTGTATTTGATCGTCTGGATGCCGATATTGCTAAAGCACTGATGAATATCCCGGCAGCCAAAGCGGTTGAAATTGGTGATGGTTTTTCATGTGTGGAGACCAAAGGCTCCGAGTTTGGTGATGCGATACGCGCATCAGGTTTTCAGAGTAACCATGCAGGCGGTATTCTGGGTGGTATTTCCAATGGGGATAGCATACGGGCCCGCATGATGCTCAAACCTACATCATCCATCCTTCAATCACGTCCCACCATTGATATTCATGGTGATGAAACCGAAATTGTTACCAAGGGTCGACATGACCCCTGTGTAGGTATTCGTGCCGTTCCGATTGCAGAAGCGATGTTGGCTCTGGTTTTGGCCGATCACCTGTTAAGGCATCGTTGTAGCCGTATTTAAGCCTTTTGCTGCTCTTGAGCGCGTGAATAGATGTTTGTTCGCGCGCTTTATTTCGCTTTCCTTACTTCCAACCAGGCATTGCTTAACCCGATAGTGGATCTGAGCATCTTCAGCCGGGCAAGTGCTTCGGCTCTGTTGTGATGTTTGCTGGCGAGAAGCCTGTACCACACATGCTGTTTAATAGTCACCGGTACGATGGTCGTTTGAATATCAATTTTGGCAAAATGTCCTTGTTCGGAGGCAGCTTCAAGCTCTGAATAGTGAGAAGAGAGATAGATGGAGTAGTTTGCCTGCCCTGATGGTGTGACTGTTGTATGGTGTTCGGTATTTGCTGCTGCGGCTATTTGACCGTTACTATCTTCATTTACTACTTCACTGCCTGCAGCGGCTACGATTGTGCTATTGGCGTTTGTTGGAGTCATGTCTGCGGGAGCGGCATTGTTTAGACTGATTCTGGTTTTCATACTTGAATTCATCGCGCTATTTTTATCAACAGCGTGCTCAAGCTTAGTATGTTTATTGGCATTTATTGGTGTGTCAGTTGCGTCTATATTATCCAGCTCATCTGTGAACTCATCTGCGGCCTGCGTGTTATTGTTGCTATCTTCTAAATCAAAATCATCTTCTTCCCAATCATCATCTTCATTGACTGCCGGAGCAGGAGGGTGCCCGTCATGAATCAAGAAGTTCCGGTTCTGACGATAGGCTTCACGCGTGAATACGTAAGGATCAAGTGCCAGTTCATCGCGCATGGATGATGCATCTAACAGTTGTGCACGTTTATCAATGTATTTAAGTGCTGTGACAGGAATAGTCACATAAGGAGCAATGACCAGCCCTGCCCAGAATAGTGGGTCGGTTGCTGTAGCGGTGATAAAATCAGGTGTGTTGCGTAATGAGTTCGGCCCTAACAGTGGGTAAACAATATAAGCCCCCTGTGAGACGCCCCAGACTGCCAGTGTTTGACCAAAATCTTCATCATGACGTTCAAAACCCATGGGGGTTGCCACATCAACCAGCCCACCAATACCCAGAATAGTATTTATCAAAAACCGCATGAAATCCTGTGAGCCTTGTGCACCCTTACCCTGTAAAAAACCATTCAGCACAGTATTCATATAAGTGGCATTGTCATAAAAATTGGTGACTGCCGTACGCATAGGTTTGGGGACAGCTGCGCTGTATCCCTGTGCCAGGGGCTTTAAGGTGACACGGTCAATGCTGTCGTTGACCGTATCTGTTGCCCGGTTCACCGGTTGGATAGGGTCATGACTATTTTGTGTTGTGGCACAGGCGGAGAGCATCAATGCCAACAGTAATACCAGTATGGAAGTTGATTTCATGAGCCCATACTATGTCGTTGAAAGATAATTGCACGATCAATGGAGTCTTTTCTTTTTCGGCTTAGCCCGGTCTTGATTCGCGCTGACTTATTGCTGAGAAGTCTCTACCATTAGCGGTATGTTATGTTCAACGCTATCTTCTGATACCTCTGCTTATTACGCTGTAGATACGTGTCTGCCCATCATGGCTCCTGTTTAATATGTATCTGGAACATTTCGGGCTGAACGAGTTGCCCTTTACTATCGCACCTAATCCGCGTTATCTGTATTTAACGCAACAACATCAGGAAGCACTTGCACATCTATCTTATGGACTGGGCAGTGCTGGTGGAGTGATTCTGTTAACGGGTGAAGTGGGCACAGGCAAAACCACCATCAGTCGAAAATTGCTCGAGGAAATTCCGGAACATATTGATATTGCCTGGATTGTAAGTCCGAGGCTTTCTGTTGAAGAGTTATTGGCATCGATCTGTGATGAGCTTTCCATCGCTTACCCGGAAGCGAATAACAGTATTAAAATATTTACCGACCGTATTAATGCCTATTTGATCGAAGCCCATGGCCATGGGCGCAATGTTGTTGTGATGATTGATGAGGCACAAAACCTTTCACCTGAAGTATTGGAACAGTTGCGATTGTTAACGAATCTTGAAACAAGTGAGCGAAAACTGTTACAAATCATTCTGCTTGGTCAACCTGAACTCAAAGAGATGTTGGAGCGAAACGATTTACGACAATTGGCTCAACGCATTACTGCGCGTTATCACCTGCGCTCTTTGAGCAAAGAGGAGAGTGATGAATATATCCGTCACCGGCTTGCCGTTGCCGGGTGTAACAGGCCCGTATTTTCCAGCAAGGCAATCGCTGTGCTGTTTCACTTCAGTCACGGCACGCCACGTCTGATCAATCTGTTGTGTGACCGCGCCTTGCTTGGCGTTTACAGCTGCAATGAATCAATAGTTACGCCAGAGCATGTACGACAAGCAAGCAAAGAGGTGCTGGGTGATCATGTTGAAGTGCCAAATCGGAGCGGTTTTATGCCGTTTTTACTTGTTTTTGTGATGTGTATTGGCATAGGAGTATTGCTGCATGGAATATGGCCCTGGTTCGTTGAAAAATACGATTCGCATCCGGGTGTAACTAGTCCGGCGATCTTGATGGATCATACCGTTCATGAAAAAGAAATTGGCAATGCGAAAATAGAACATGATCCTCTGAACCCTGAACAGCTTGTAGCATCAGCCCTTGATGCGACATTAGAGGGAGATATTGCAGCTAATGATGGTGCGGCATTGCACTCTAATGCGGATGAAATGCTTACAGAACATGGATTGCAAGCTGTACGACCTATAGAAGCCAGGTCGGAGTCTATGGCTGCTGAGGCAATGCCCGTTGAGCCTGCGTTGACGCAGGAAACACAACAGGATACCGGTGAGCCTGTAAGTATGTTTCCTGACAATCCATGGGAAGTCATCGAGAAAACCGGTACCAAAGAGCTGGCTTTTCAGACCTTGGCAGCATTGTGGAATACCAGTATTAGCAATGTGGGTGGCGCACTTTGTGATCAGTTGCGGGATAAGAATCTCTTATGTTTGCAGCAACGCACCAACCTGTGGTTGTTACGGGAGCATAATCGTCCAGCCATATTCCATATCAAGGGTAGTGATGGTCAGGATCATTATGCAGTGATCCGTTCTATTGAAGGAGACCGGCTGGTCATACAGCTTGATCAGCAATATTGGGATATATCGTTTAGTGAGTTGGAGCAGCATTGGAAAGGGGAGCTTACGCTATTATGGCTTCAACCGCCGGGATATACCAAAGACATCCAGCAGGGTGATGCTGGGCCAATCGTGCAATGGCTTGCGCAGCAGATGGATAATATTCAAGGCGAAATGATCCCAAAACAGACATTTAAGACAATGAATACGATGTTAGCTGAACGCCTTAAAAACTTTCAACAATCGGAAGGTTTGCCATCAGATGGTATTGTCGGACCGCTGACATTGATTCGTATCAATGAACGCATCGATCAAAGCATGCCAAGACTGAGATATGGGGAACTGTTTTAATGTCCTATATTCTGGATGCGTTGAAAAAATCAGAGGAGAAGCGGGGTAAGATGCCTTTGCCAGTGCAGCAGCCTGCATTTGCTCCTGAACATGCCTATAGAAAACGTCGCTTCGGTTTGTCGATCATATTACTCATGGCAGCATTGCTGATTGGCTGGTGCATTGCCCAATGGCAACAGGAGCCCAATCAAAAACATGCGTCGGCGACCGCTTCGATAGCTGTTAAAGAGGTGTCGAGGCAGGATATTGTAGAAAAAAACAGACCGGCAACAGCGGAAGTGAAAACAGTTGAGCCGCTGCTGGTAACAGAGACGTTGGCGCCATCCACTGCCGTTGATCGGCCTGCCCCTGTCATTGATGTTGAAGAACAGCAGCCGGTCTTCAGACCAGTTACCCCTGCCTCTCCAGTGCGTGATATACATGCTGTTCGTGTATCAGATGATGCTGGACATACAGAAGCGGCTGCTAATGTAGCGATTCAATCATTGCATGACTTGCCAATAGCCGTACAGCAGTCTATGCCTGAGATTAAAATTGAAGGTCATATCTATGATATTGATCCGCATGCACGTATGGTCATTATCAACGGGCTAGTTCGCAAAGAAAAACATAGTATCGGTTCAGGTCTGCGCTTACAGGAAATTACGTCAGATGGTGTGATTATCAACTATAAGGGTGATCTGTTTCACATTGGTGTGTTTGATTAATCATCTAGCCCGGATTATTCATGAACAATTCGGGCTAGCATTAATGCTAATAAAACAGTGATGGAGTGAAAGAATGAAACGAATCAATTGGAATATAATAGTTATTGCGAGTCTGTTTGCGGGGCCAGTGCCTCAGGCATCGGCTGGTTGGATGGATCAGGTGGGAGGCTTGCTTCAGGATTCCGGCATCACGCAGCCCGCATCACCTGCTGCATCTTCAATCGCTGCTTTGAGTCATTCGGATATGGTTGCCGGTTTAAAAGATGCGTTGAAAGTTGGTTCGGAAAGTGTGGTTGCTCAGTTGAGTAAAGCTGACGGATTTAACAATGACAAAGCTATTCATATTCCATTGCCGAAAAATTTAGAAACGGTTAAATCAGCACTCAACACCGTTGGTATGGGATATATGATGGATGATTTGGAGTTGCGATTAAATCGTGCTGCAGAAGCTGCCACTCCAAAAGCCAAACGCATTTTTGCTGATTCCATTAAGTCTATGAGTATTGATGATGCAAAGGGAATACTCAGTGGCCCAGATGATGCTGCCACGCAATATTTTAAAGGTAAGATGTCAATGCCGCTATCCAAAGAGATGCGTCCGATTGTTACCAATGCATTGAATGAGGCCGGAGCGGTTCAGGCTTATGACAGTGTGATGGGTCAATACCAGTCTTTGCCTTTCATGCCCGATGTGAAAGCCAATCTTACCCAACATGTGGTTGATCTCGGTTTATCGGGTATTTTTCATTATATGGCTGCTGAAGAAGCCGCTATTCGTAAAAACCCTGTTAAACGCACAACTGATATTTTGCAAAAGGTGTTTAGTCGTTAGTGTAGTGTCTATCAATATGTGAATAGTTTTTTCACTATGAATGAGAGGAGAGCATCATGGGTTTTATTACAGTTATTTGGCACGTCTTGTGCATTGAGAAATTATGAAAAATTTTTCCCAATGGCGTCCGCACCCCTGGCATGGTCTGATGGTGGGATCTGAACCTCCGAGACTGCTGAATGCGTTTATTGAAATCAGCCCCGTTGATACGGTAAAATTCGAAGTTGATAAGGAAACCGGTTATTTGCGCGTGGATCGATCCATACGCTCATCTTCCCAACATCCTTCCCTGTATGGTTTTGTTCCGCGTACACTGTGTGCCGATCGTGTTTGTGGGTTGATGGAGGGTGCGCTGCGGGGGGATGGTGATCCGTTAGATATCTGCGTAATTTCTGAACGGCCAATTGCGCGTACTGAGATTATTGTCAATGCACGCGTGATTGGTGGTTTGCCAATGTGTGATCATGGTGAAGCAGATGATAAAATTATTGCTGTGATTGAGGATGATCCATTGTGGTCGACAGCCAATGATATTTCAGAGCTACCGAAAGCCATTATTGATCGATTGATGCATTATTTTCTAACCTATAAATTTTCCCCGAACGAAGATCATAAGGTTACTATTGGTGAGCCCTATGGCTTTGAACATGCGGCAAAAGTTATTGAAGCTGCAGTAGCCGATTATAATGATGAATTTGATACCAGTTCGGAGCGGCACAACTTTACATCTTGATCAGCATAGCCCTTGGCAAATAAAAGGTTCGGGATTTTAAACTAGATGATATTTTCAGGGCGACTACACGGAAGCATTGCAAGCAAAAGCGTAGAGCGCCCTGAAACCAAGCATTATTTCTTATAATTACCAACAACACAGTGTTTCGTGAATGTAATCCCTTCTTCAGCAGTCCATTTGGCTTTATCTTTGTCACCCATGCTATCACACCAGGCTTTTGTGCCAGGCTCAGCTGAACAGCCGGAGAATGCTCCTAATAGAAGTAGTATAAAACTTAGGCTTAATAGTTTTTTCATATGAATGCTCCTTAATATGCATATCTGTGTAAATATTGCTTGGAGACTCTGACCTAATTGGTGCGGCGTGTGAATAGTGATGATGTTGATGAAGGATTGGAACGTTGCGAATAATGATTCCAGTAAACGGACTTTTTCGGGATAATAATTGAACGGGTTAATTATTTTTGATGTATGGTGATATTACCCGTTTTATTCTTTTTTTTAGGCGATAAGCTTCCCGTCCTTCGGCTTGGGTCGGAGTTTTTTGAGAGTGAACTGTTTGTGGAGATAGCATGAAAATCGAGTTACGCATTGCTAAAGAACTAAACGCCAGAGAGCAGCAGGTAGTTGCTGCAATAGAGCTGTTGGATAGCGGGGCAACCGTGCCGTTTGTGGCGCGTTATCGTAAGGAAGTTACCGGCGGGCTCGATGATACACAGTTGCGTCATCTCGAAGAGCGTTTGCGTTACCTGCGTGATCTGGAAACGCGTCGTAGCGCAATTCTTAAGTCCATCACTGAGCAGGATAAACTTACACCTGAACTGAAAAAGAGCATCCTGGATGCTGAAACCATGGCGCGATTAGAAGATTTATATTTACCTTATAAACAAAAGCGCCGTACCAAGGCTCAGCTTGCGCGTGAAGCAGGTTTGGAATCACTGGCTACACGTTTGCTTGCAGACCCGAATCAGCAACCCAACGTGGCCGCATTTGCTTATGTCGATGCAGAAAAAGGTATTGAGAGTATAGAAGCTGCACTGGATGGCGCGCGAGACATTTTGATGGAGATGTTTGGTGAAGATGCCGACCTGATTGGGCGGCTGCGTGATTATCTTTATCAACATGCCGTGGTTACAAGTAGCGTGGTGAAAAGTAAGCAAGAAGAGGGTGCCAAGTTCGCTGACTATTTTGATTATAGTGAACAGTTGAAACGTATGCCGTCGCATCGGGTACTGGCGTTGTTTCGTGGTCAGAATGAGGGCGTGTTACGCGTTAAGCTGCTGGAAGCAGCAGACATTGAACATTCCTCCGAGCCTGGACATTGTGAAACTGCCATTGCCAATCGATTCAGGGTGAGTAATCGCGGCAGGGCTGCTGATCAATGGTTATTGGACACAGTGAGTGCAGCCTGGAAACAAAAACTGAGCAAACGTCTGGAATCAGATCTGTTTGCTCAGCTGAGTAAGAAAGCAGAAGAGGAAGCTGTTAAGGTATTTGCATATAATTTAAGGGATTTGTTGCTGGCTGCTCCTGCCGGTCAGCGGGCTACAATGGGGCTTGATCCGGGGCTGAGAACGGGCGTGAAAGTAGCGGTGGTTGATGCGACCGGTAAAGTGTTGGATGTGGCGACCATTTATCCACATGCACCGGCTAAACGCTGGGAAGAAGCGATTGCAGCGCTGGCGGTATTGGCCAATAAACATCAGGTTGATCTTGTATCCATTGGTAATGGCACAGGCTCGCGTGAAACAGAAGCATTGGTGAAAGAGTTGCGTGATCGTTTTCCTCAATTGCATCTCACCCAGGTGATGGTCTCTGAAGCCGGTGCTTCGGTCTATTCTGCATCTGCTCTGGCGGCCAAAGAGTTTCCTGATATGGATGTCTCTTTGCGTGGAGCCGTATCTATTGCACGGCGTTTGCAGGATCCGTTGGCTGAACTGGTGAAGATTGAGCCGAAAGCGATTGGGGTGGGGCAGTATCAACATGATATCAGCCAAAGCTTTCTAGCACGTAGTCTTGATGCGGTGGTTGAGGATTGTGTGAACTATGTGGGTGTTGATGTTAATACGGCATCAGCGGAACTGTTGTCGCATGTTGCTGGTTTGAGTCGTTCGATGGCAGAGAACATGGTTCGCTTTCGTGATGAACAGGGGGCATTTAAAAACCGCCAGCAGATTATCAAGGTGAAGGGGATTGGTGCAAAAAGTTTTGAGCAGGCCGCTGGTTTCTTGAGAATTATGAACGGTGACAATCCATTGGATGCATCTGCAGTACATCCGGAAGCATATCCTGTTGTTGAGGCTATTGTGCAAAAATCCGGTAAATCAGTGAAAGAGCTGATAGGCAATGCGGCATTCTTACAGCAGTTAAATGCAGCAGACTTTGCCAATGAAACATGTGGAGCCATTACGGTGTCAGACATCTTACTGGAATTTGAGAAGCCGGGCCGTGATCCACGACCTGAATTTCGTACGGCTAAATTCAGATCCGGAGTAAATGATTTGCGTGATTTGCGTGCAGGGATGCAACTCGAAGGGGTAGTGACCAACGTAGCTAATTTTGGTGCTTTTGTGGATATTGGTGTGCATCAGGATGGTCTGGTTCATATATCGGCACTGACCAATACGTTTGTTGATGATCCACATAAAGTGGTGAAAGCAGGGCAAGTGGTGCAGGTGAAAGTATTGGAAGCGGATGTGAAACGAAAACGCATCTCCTTGACCATGCGACTGGATGATGAGCCGGAAGTCAAAATTGAAAAGGCAGCCCGTTCTGAGCATCGCGATGAAGGCCAGAAAAACGCACGGAAATCTGATGCTATGGCAAGGCAAGCTAAGCAGAGAAGTGAAACATCTGCGGCTGATGGCTCTGCCGCGGAGGGGCGCTCAAACAAAGCCCCCACTAATAATAAAGCACCTGCCAATAATAAAGCGCCCGAAAAAGGTGGCCGTCGTAAGGCCGGGATGCATCATACAAAGAGCAAGTCCGATTCAAAAACGCATTCCAAGCGTCCGAACAGCGCCAAAGATCAGGTGAAACAGAAACTGGATCGTAATAAGAGAGCACCACAAAGTGCGCTTGCAGCAGCATTTGCCAAAGCTATGGCTGAGGATAGCTGATATAGTGCTGCAGTGACTGGTGACTTCGTATCAATGATTTGCGGTTACAAGGCCTGGCGACAGCGTGCATGGATGGTAGAGCAGATCGTTATGCCCATCTGCTTTGTGGTGCGCCTGATCAAAGTGGTGAGATATAGAAATCATGAACGTTTAAAGCGAATGTCTTAGCGTCGTAACTATCTCAAATAATTGTTGAGCTTGCCTATCATCAAGGGCTTTAATCATGGAGAGGATGGTTTTTTTATCCATTAATGTGATTGCTACCGATGCTGCATAGCTAGCTGCTTCCCGGGTGAAATGATTGTTGGTGATAAAATAACAATGATCTACGCCTTTGCCTAACATCAGTGCATGTAGAGATTTTACTTCCTCAGTTTCGATGAGCAAAGAGCAATTGCCTTTGCAGCGGGCGATTGCGGTGAGTTTGTCGGGGCACTCGTTAGAAAAGAGGCCAATATCGGCATTGCCTGTTATTTTTTCAGGGACAAACAAAGTATATTCACCCTGTGCTTTGAATATTTCCACGACGAGTGTGGAAAACTGGCCACTACTGAGTTCTTGTATTGATTGAAGATTCCAGCCGCTGTGACTGCGTGGCTTTTTTATAGAATCGTGGCGTACAACGTTGATTGTAGATCCTTTGAATAGTGTCATGATAATAGCTAAAAGCACCATGCCTGATAGCCAATATGTCACTGGTTTTGCGCTTAGTCTTGATATGGAAGAAGAATCCAGTAGCTGAACAAGATCGCTATAAAAAAAGATCACCACGGCCATAATGCCGCATATCCACCACGTTAAAACGAACAGCATATTGCGTTGATTGTTTTGCGACATGAATCATTCCTGCTGAATAGATTGTGCTCCTGCACTCAACCTGTATCCATACTTCTCAGTTAAGTATAGACGATGAATTGTGATTCAGTGGAATTAAACGCATATATTATTCAATAAGCTTTATAAATTGATAGGACTGGATATTAAATAAAAATGTTGTCTTCTCCTGTAATTCAACATGAGCCCCGGGCTTAAGGTCAGGGATGTCTAGTTGAATCCGATGATCATGCGCCAATTGTATGGTGAAAACGCCGCTGTTGGGGGAGGTGGTGCCAATGACAATACCTTCTACATGTTGGGTGGATGCAGGAATAAAGTTATATGCTGTATATGATGCGATCAAAGAGAACAGTATCAAAAACACCCAACTGTTCTCCTTGATCTTTTGCATCAACATTTGGCGCTGTACCTGTCTGATTCTTCTGTCGAGATCGTTCAATGCATCGTTACCTGTCGTGTATAATTATTGTTGTGGAAGAGGGTCTTTCTAGCTGTAATCGGCCCAGAATTCGGTTTGTGACGTCATATTGCCAATGCGTTCAATAAGAGCATCAACTGCCCCTTCATGATCGGCAAAGTTCATGCGATCAGTTTGTACGATTAACAGTGGTGCTTCCTGATAGTGGAAAAAGTATTGATCGTAAGCGGCCATTACCTTCTGCAAGTAATCAATATGGATACTGCGCTCCATTTGTTTGTTGCGTCGATGTATGCGGTCCATAATGATGCTCGGTTTGGATTGCAGATAAATTACCAGATCAGGGCGATGCATATCGACTTGAATAAGGCGAGAGACCTGATCGTAGAGGGCCAACTCTTCATCTGACAATGTTACTGTGGCGAAAATGTGATCCTTGGCGAAGAGGTAGTCGCTGATGATGCCCTGACTAAATAGATCCTGTTGATGCAGTGACTGCCAGTGTTTTAGACGTGAAAATAGAAACGAAAGTTGAACAGAGAGTGCGTGCCGGCTTGGGTCTTGATAAAACAGCTCAATGAAAGGGTTATTATCGAGCTGCTCAAAAAAAGCACTGGAACCAAGTTTATCGGCCAGTTTTCTGGTTAGTGTTGTTTTACCAACACCGATGGCACCCTCAATGGCGATATGACAAAGATTCAGAGGCCTTTCACGGACGCAAAAATCACTTGGTGTTACCATACTTTCCCCTTCGGCAAAATTGTTTCTCCTGTGTCTATCAGAGTCTGTAATAATTGCGAGCTGGTTTGATGCAAGAGGGGATGTTGCCAGTTTATATCGAGATCGCAAAGAGGTTGTAATACAAACTGACGAAATTGCATTTGAGCATGTGGAATGATTAAACGATCCGCGTTGATGATCATCGAATCCATAGCAATAATATCCAAGTCCAATGTGCGTGGTCCCCAGTGCTCGATCCGTTTTCGATGGTGTTGTGCTTCAATGTGTTGCAGCGCATCAAGTAGCTTGAGAGGCTGTAACGATGATGTAATGCTAATTACTGCATTAAAATAATCAGGCTGGCCTGCAGGTCCTATGGGAGGCGTGCGGTAGAGCAGCGATGATTGCTTTACCGATGTGTTGGTGAGCCGGTCGATGGCAGCACGGGCAGAGCGGAAACTCGACTCCACATCTCCAAGGTTACCTCCGAAGGCGATAAAAATATGATTCACGCGACACATATGTTCATGTGGTGTATCTCATTCAGGCAAAACAAACAGCTCCTCCCCGTCGTGGATCACCACAGCCATGCACTTGTCCTTTATGATCAAGGCTGATGGCATTAACTCCACCGAAATAGACACTTTGTTGTTGCCATGTATTGAGTTCCCAGCCCATCTGCAGACACTGTTCCCTGCCATGCTCCGAAAAAAATCCGGGCTCAATATCCAATCGGTTACCTTCATTGTGCAGACGTGGGGCATATACGGCACTTTCGATGTCCTGACCGAACTTTATATGGCGTGTCAGCACTTGCAGAATAGCTCCGCGCAGGCGGTTGGAACCACCACTACCAAGCACAACAGCCGGTTTTCCATGTTTCATGAATATCGAGGGTGCCATCATGGAGGGCAGGGCAAGACCGGGTGGAGAACAGTGAAATCCAAGTGGGTTAATGTCTTCTTCTCCCAGCATATTATTTAAATGAATACCTGTGCCGGGTACGACAATGCCTGAACCTTCACCATTGCTGCTGGTCAGGGATACGGCCATACCATCGCTGTCGATAATGCTGATATGGGTTGTGCTGCCAAGGCGATTGGAGTGTTCATGGCTTTCTGGAGCAGAGGCGTTGCGAAGCTGCATGCGGATATGATTTACTTGCTTATCGATATGCCTGGCATCAAGCATGTTTGATGCAATGTCGGGCAGGTGGATGCGTCTATCCAATCCCGAAGAACCGTGGCGAATGCGGCTGGAGCTGCGCAAGACTTCAGCCATCAGTACTGGCCATGGGATGTTTTTTGTCTCATCCAGATCAATCAAGCCATCGAGCAGGGTGGCCGCCAGTGAGATCAACAGGCCACCGGATGATGGTGGAGGGTTACTTAATAATGCACCGCCGAAAATAGCCGTGTTCAGGGGGGCGCGAACCTGGACCTGTTCGGCTCGCATATCATCCATATTGATTAAACCGTGAGGAATACAGGCGGCGATAATATGGCGTGCTAAATCACCATGGTACATCTCTTCAATGCCTTCAAAGAGTAGCATCTCAAGTGTGTTGGCCAGATCGGGATTACGAAATAGTTCACCCTCAGTGAGCAGGTTGCCATGTGGAGCATAGATATGTTTACACTGATCAGTGCTGCTGAGAATGGGCTTGAGCAAGGCAATGAATGAGGCCTGTAGTGCATTTAATGAGACACCGTTTCTGGCTGCATCAATGCCGGGGGCGAGTGCATCTTTAAGGGGTATCTTACCATGTTGGTGATGTGCCTCAAAAAGCATGGCCAGCAGTGATGGTGTGCCAACTGAGGCTTGACCAATATGAAAGGTCTGTTGTGAGTCACCAAAATCAATGGGGATAGCTTTTAGAGCGTCTGGCGAAAGCATGGAGGCTGGGACAGATCGGGCCATCAATGGCATACGGGCAAAACCATCATAAAGTCTGGATTGCCCAAGCGCATCAGCGACAAGCATGAAACCACCTCCGCCAGCTGATGTAAGTACGGGCTCGGCACAGAATGATGTGGTGATTGCAGCAATCGCAGCATCCACGGCATTGCCACCAGCTCTTAAAATGGAAGCGCCGGCATCCGCTGTTGCTGCATGCCCTGCAACGACCATGCCTTTGTATTTAGTCATTATTGTGTTGAACGATAAAACCTTTCTGTTTTAATTTTCTGTGTATGGTTTTTAAGAGTGTCTCAGCCTCGGGTTTTGTTGATTTTGGGCCGATCCAGACTGCATGCATGCCATTCTTTTTAGTCGCAATCTTTACACTCCAGCCTTTGCGTTTGAGTTGATCAGCCAGACCCTGAGCGCGCGATTTTTCATCAAAAGCACCAAGTTGAACATAAAAGCCAGATGCCAAAACGGTTTTTTTCGGTGCAATAGTGGTTGTTTTTTTAGCAATAACCTTTGTCTGCGATGGCGTTACAGGTGTTGCCTGAGTAATGGGCTTGATAACGGCGGGTGGTGGCGCTGCTTTTTGGGGAGCAGGACTTTCTGCCGCCGCTGTGATCGTGTTCATGGTTTTAGTGCGTGTCGGTTGTACTGGCTTGGTCACGGGGGTTGGTTGATGAACAGGGCTGTTTACAGCCGAGAGTAATTCAAACCATTGTGGCTGTGCTATTGCGAACAAGGTAATGACGATAGCGCAAAAAGAGAAGCTCCACGCGATACGTTGCTCAATGAGCGAAGCCTGCCAGTTCATCTTATGCGTCATGATTTAGTTGGAGGATTAAAGTCTGATTTTAGATCTTTAGCAGTGCATCCAGTTTTTCAGCAAAGGTGTTATAGCGGAATGGCTTTTGCAGGATGTTGAATGTCTTATCCGGGAAGCGTTCATGCAGATCTTCGGGGTAACCTGTAACGAACATGATACGATCAAGGATATCGGGATTGACCTGCTCAATAGAACTGTAAATTTCATCACCACTGAGTTTAGGGATACGCACATCCAATAAAATAAGCTGATACTGATTACCGTGTGTAGTAAGCTCAAACAGACTCTGAATCGGGTCAGACATGCTTTCAACATTACTTTCCATGCCCTTTTCAGTGACATAACGATTGAGGAATGCAGCGAGAATACTTTGTACTGAATCTTCATCATCAATAATTAACGTTTTGATTTCCATCTGCTGAGACTCCTAACTATGGTGTGTTTGACTATTGTACATTCACAATGCTTTCAGGGTTAATGCGTGCATTATTAAAACGTATTCCCCAGTGTAAGTGGGGCCCTGTTGATCGTCCAGTAGTTCCTACTTCACCGATTTTTTGTCGCGTTTTCACCCATTCACCCTGCTTGACTGCTGTCGATTGCATGTGTGAAAAAACCGACACTAATCCATTGCCATGGCCGATGGCTACTGTTTTCCCATTCAAATACATCTCTGCAACCATCAGAATGCGACCTTCCAGTGGTGCTTCAATGACTGTGCCTGCCGGAGCTGCAATATCAATGCCTGAGTGCGGAGATTTTGGTTTTCCATTCACATATCGCTGCGCACCAAAGGGGGTGGATTCGATACCTTCGATCGGTTTACCAAACATGATGATATCCGGATTGGCAGATACTTGTTTCGTGTAGGTGGCTTTTAGCACTTTCACTTCTCTATAATAACGTTCCAACGTGGGCTTATCGAATTCGGCCATCTTCTTTGCAACCGTGATATGAGAGATGCGGAACTCTCCCTTTGTGACGTTCAGAAAATCTTCGGCGACAATCGTTTTACCAGAGCGCCATAACACATTGTGTTTGCCTGCTTTCGTTTTGAGATCCACGCCAATCCAGCCTTGCCAATGGTTGTTGCCTTTGGATTTGAGCGGCCATTTCTTTCCAAAACATGTCAGCGACAGTGTGTCGCCAGCGTAATCAATTTCAATAGAAGCAACATCACCCTGGATGACCGTCGATTCGCTGGCGTTGGCTGGCATGAGCCAGAGTATGGCGCATAAAAGTAGCATAAGTTTTGTCTTCATTTCGGATTCCTTGTTGTTGAAATTACTTTACTTTGCACGCTGCCATCACGGAAACGCACCTGCATACTGTCACCAGCTTGTAGATCAGACGCTTGGGTGATGACACGTCCATCGGCTGAAAAACTCATATTATAACCACGATCAAGTACACGTGATGGATCAAGCTCTTTTAATTCGCCACAAAGCACCGCAAGTCTTTGGCGTTTCATCTGAACCTGCTTTTTCTGCTCTTTCAATCCCAGTGTAGCAGCGTTTACAGCGATCTGGCGTTGTTGGAGCGCAGTGTGTGTGTGTTGTGACAGGCCACTGAATTGTTGATTGAGTAATAGGCGCTGCTGTTGAAGCCGCTGGATGGGTTGCAAGGGTACAAGTCGTTTTTCAAGCAGGCGCAGTGGTGTAGCTGCTTGGTTGAGATGCCGATGAAATGCATGACTTAAACGGGATGAGAGTTGTACGCTGCTATGATAACGTGCATCCGTACCGCGCTGCCATGCCTGATTTTGTCGTTGTTGCAACATACGTTGATCGCGGTTCTTTTGACTTAAACGTTGATTGAGCAGACCGTACAAGCTGGAGATGCGCGGTAAGCGCTGGCGCAGTTCATCACGGGGCGGGCAGCATAATTCTGCGGCATTCGATGGCGTTGCTGCCCGTAGGTCAGCTGATAAATCAGCCAGTGTGGTATCAATTTCGTGCCCTACACCGGTGATAACAGGAATAGGGCAATCGACAATCGCTTTGACCACAGCTTCATCATTAAAACACCATAGATCTTCCATGCTGCCGCCACCACGTATAAGCAGAATGACCTGTGGTGGTGTCTCCATGCTGTTGATTTTTCTAAGTGCGCTGGATATTGCTGCCGGGGCACTGCTGCCCTGTACTAAAGTCGGGCTGAGCGTGAGCTCAAGCCAGGCCGGACGTGTAGCGAGTACTTTTTTCACATCTTCAAATGCAGCAGCAGTAGGAGATGTGACGATGCCAATATGTTTGGGCAGGGCAGGGATGTCCTGTTTGCGGGATGCATCAAAATATCCTAAATCCGCATACAGTTGTTTGCGGCGTTCAAACTCAGCCGCCAGTTTGCCCGCACCAGCAGTCTCTACCCGGCTGATGATCAGTTGATAGGTGCCACGTGGTTCATAGAGGCTGATATGGCCGGTGAAAATAAATTCACCACCTTCCTGCACAATGTTTTTTAAACGGGCAGCGGTCGAGCGCCAGATCACCGCAGAAATTGATGCGTGTGCATCTTTGATGGTGAAATAGAGGTGCCCGGAAGAGGGGCGGGTCAATCGGGAAATTTCACCGCTGACTTCAACCTTGGCAAAACCGATCTCCAACATCTGTTTGATGCGGGCAGTTAGCTCGGTGATAGTGATCGGAGTATGTTGTTGTTCGGCAAGCACAGCTGCAATCATGTCTTAAGTAGGGAGTGGGTCAATCTGTTTTTTGGGTGGAGTGCCTGCACCTGAGAAAATGAACGGCTGACGCTTGCTTTATCTCAAAATAATCTGTTTTTCCGACATGAAATGCTTTTTATTGTCACAAGACTTAACGACTGTATTGCGATGCCTTCTACTTTGATTGCAAGACCTGTTCCCGCTTCCGAAGGCATTTGATAGGTGTGGGATGATGAATCATTTGCACTTCACTGCTTTTCAAAATATGTTCTTATCATGATGTGTAAGTAGAGTGACGAGAATCTAATCACCGACAGGTAGAGCGAATCCATTCATTGTTATGAAAAATGCAAAGCAACATATTACATCGCAATACTCTGTCTTAGAGTATATCGACATGCTGATTACCAATTCAGCACATCTGAACCAAAGCTCTGCCTTGCTTGAAAAGGCATGCCAGTATGTTTGGGATGCACAAGATATTGATTCTGAACTGCCAAGCAGTCTGGATGTTGCCATCTTACTCAGTCAGTTAAGTGCTGATGAGACAACGATGATTGTCTGTTTACTCAGTGACAGTCGTCTGCGCTCAACTGAATTTCACCAGCGCATTCAACATGAATTCACTGACGAATTACTTCACATGGTTCAGGGCCTTGAAAAGCTGCATGGATTTAAAACAAGTCAATCAGATGGTCATGAGCAGTCTGAGCGTCTGAGAAGAATGTTGTTGGCCATGGTTGATGACGTGCGCGTGGTGCTTATCAAGCTTGCATACAGGGTGCAGCGACTCAGAGAGCTTTCAAAAGCAGATGAAGAGACGCGCAAAGCCATTGCATCCGAATCACTTGAGATTTTTTCACCCATCGCCAATCGATTAGGTATCGGACAATTAAAATGGGAACTCGAAGATCTGTCTTTTCGCTATCTGCAACCTGGAACCTATAAGCGCATTGCCAAGTTGCTTGAGGAAAAACGAGGTGAACGTGAGACCTATATCAAACAGGTTGTTACAGACATTGATGGGTTACTAAAAAGTTCCGAGATTGATGCCAGGGTTTATGGCCGGCCCAAGCATATCTATAGTATCTGGGCAAAAATGACGCATAAAGACAAACAGTTCTCGGAATTGTTTGATGTTTTGGCCATCAGAGTCACGGTAACCACCATCGCAGAGTGTTATGCCGCACTGGGGTTGATACATGGTCGCTGGCATCATATTCCTAAAGAGTTTGATGATTATATTGCCAATACAAAAGCGAATGGCTACCAAAGTCTGCATACGGCCGTGTATGGGCCTGAAGGAAAACCTGTCGAAATTCAGATCAGAACGAAAGCCATGCACGAGTTTGCAGAATTTGGTGTGGCAGCACACTGGCGTTATAAGGAGCGCAGCAAACAGGACGACGTACTGGAAAAAACGATTCATTCGGTCCGAAGACTGTTGGAAACAGCTGAGAATGATGATGAGGAATTTTTAGGCAGTTTTAAAACAGAGCTGTTCTCTGACCGGGTATTTGTGTTGAGCCCTGATGGCAAAATCATTGATTTGCCGCAAGGCGCAACCCCGCTTGATTTTGCCTACGGTATTCACACCGAAGTCGGGCACAAATGTCGAGGCGCAAAAGTGAACGGTCACATCGTACCGCTAACCACGCCACTTCAAAATGGTGTGCAAGTCGAAATTTTAACGACGAATCATGCCGCACCAAGCAGAGACTGGCTCACTCCAAATCTGGGATATATCACCAGCAACAGGGCACGCGCAAAAATAAAAACCTGGTTCCGGCAACAGAATTATGAGCAAAATGTGTTGGATGGTAAAACAGCTATCGATCGCGAACTCAAACGTATGCACATTTTAAATCCTGATATACATAAAGTTCTCACGCATTTTAAAGTGAAGAGTGAAAAAGAGTGGCAGGCAAAAGTCGGGCGCGGTGATATTACATCAGCGCAGTTGACGCAGGGGTTAAACCAGATTTATGCCAATGAATCGTTGAAAGCCCTTCCCTTTAAACCCAAACCGAAAAAGAGAGGTAGTGCAGATCCATCGATCAATGTTTGTGGCGTAGGTAACCTGTTATCCTATATGGCCAACTGCTGTAAGCCCGTTCCCGGTGATGAGATCATTGGCTTTATTACCCATGGCAAAGGGGTTTCGGTTCATCGCCCTGATTGCATAAACATACTCAATCTGGAACATGATAAGCAAAAACGACTCATTTCTGTTGCGTGGGCGGATCATGAGCATCAGACATTTGAGATCAAGCTTGCTATCCAGGCCATTGATCGAACAGGTCTGTTAAAAGATATTTCAAGCATACTGTCCGACCTGAAAGTCAACGTACTCAGTATTCAGACCTTATCAAATAAAGATATGCAAATGGCAGATATGCAAATCATGATGGAAATAGAAGACCTTGAGCAACTGCAAAAAGTCACTGACAAAATTATGCAGTTACAGAATGTATTTAAGGTTTATCGGCAGAGATCCTAAGCCTTCGGCATAAAATAGAATGATTTCTGAAAGATGTGGGCTAAAAAATCG
>JAUZQJ010000003.1 GCA_030951045.1 Mariprofundus sp. | reverse complement strand
GTAAACTGGCAGTTATCAGAAAAACAAACACAGCGCCAAATAGGATTTGAATTCTCTAAAGACAACCGTTAAATCGTCGCCTAATAAACAGAAAAGGTACGCTTTAGCTGTTCAGAAATGAAACTGTGGATAATCAGGCGTGGCCAATTTGATCGGATAAGCGCGCACGATCAATACCCATGCAGCGCGCACCAAAATCCCAGCGTGCTTCTGGCGGCTCTTGAAACACAATCTGATTACTCGCCGGTGCAATAAGCCAATCGTTATTCATCAGCTCTGTTTCCAGTTGCCCCGCCTCCCAACCCGCATAACCGAGCAGCAGCAAATAATGCTCAGGCCCATCCCCTTGTCCTAAGGATTCCAATACATCGCGTGATGAAGTCAAATGCAATTCAGGTGTAACCTGCATGGTCGATTCGTAAACATTCCACCCATCGTGCAAGACAAAACCTCGAAAATCATCAACAGGGCCACCATCAAAGACCCGTTGCACTGATTCATCATGTACATTTCTGCTTGCATCCAGATCTATCTCCAGATCTATAAGCACATCAGAGACACTAATTGAGCGTGGCCGGTTAATGATCAGCCCCATGCAACCGTCCGCATCGTGATGACACACCAGCACAACGGCATCTTTAAAACGGGGATCGAGCAAGGAGGGCGAAGCGAGCAATAGGGAACCGACGAGTTGATTAAGCTGCACAGACACCTCCTTTACCAATGAACTGTTCTTATCTCGAAGGCCTTGCACTGGCCTCACACATCTGACACGCCATAGCCATAGCAGCCTGCAGACTCGAACACGATACGTCGTCAGCCCCAACCCGGTCAAGTGCGGTACCATGATCAACACTGGTGCGAATAAATGGTAAACCCAAGGTCACATTAACAGCCTCACCAAAACTCAATGCCTTCAAAGGAATCAGCCCCTGATCATGATAGCAGCAAACGATAGCATCGTAATGTTGTCTGACCGATGCAGAAAAAATGGTATCCGCAGGTAATGGGCCAACCACATCAATGCCTTCTGACTGTGCCTGCATCGCTGCAGGAGATAAAATATCGATTTCTTCTCGGCCGAAATGACCTTGCTCACCAGCATGAGGATTCAAACCGCACAGAGCCAGGCGCGGCTCCTTAATGCCAAATTGATTACGCAGATCCAGATCAACAATTCGCAAACACTTCAATGTCTCTTCTATGCTTAAAGCATCAGGCACATCACGAATCGCCATATGCGTGGTCAACAATGCGACCCGCACATGCTCAGATGCCAACATCATCACAAAATTGCTTTTTTTATCAGCCCTCGCCGTCTCAGATGTCATGGCCAAGTAATCTAAAAATTCAGTATGACCTGGAAAATTAAAACCCGTGCGTCGCAGCACTGCTTTTTCTATCGGCCCGGTTACCAGGGCCGCAGCCTCATTGGCAAGGCAGGCCTTCGCAGCCGCTTCAATACATCCCACCACTTCAGAGGCGGTCTGTTCGGAAGGCGTTCCTGCAACGACAGCTTCACCGCCCCCAGCTATAGGATTCCAACAATACAAGGCTTCTTCCGGAGCCAATGAGACAGCCTCTGCGGCATCCGCCAGCTGACAAAATTCTCGAATGGGAACGGTCATGTGCATCTGATCAGCACGCTGCTGCAACCAGCGAGATGGAGCTGCAATCACGCTGGCTTTAAAGTCTTCAGGACAATCGGCATAGGCGCGAAGAATACAATCCGGCCCAATTCCCGCAGGCTCACCTGCGGTGATAACAATTACGGTCATTACAGGCCCCTTATTTCTGAACGGCTGTCATTTCCCGTATAATGCGCCAACGGGACTCTGTATATTCCATCAATATCAATTTAAAATCGCTTCTGCTAAAGCCATCTGCCTGATAACGCTGGGTAAATTCGAGACGCGCATGATTTCCCTCAAGATGGGTGATTTTGAGATCTTGAATATCCACTTGAATATGTTGCTTGTTCCCAATCAGATCACGGCGAGACGCTTTCCATGCATCAATATCTGCAAATGCTTTTCCTGGTTTAAACAGTGGTGAATAGGCCGCAAAATAATTAGCAAAATCTTTTTTTGCCCATGCCTTGCGCCATACTTCCAAAGCACTTTTCAATTCAGTATCAAGCCTTGCAATCATCTGAGCCGCATCTTCTTCACCAACCTCAATGGCTGGCAAATCAACACTTACCCCGGGACAGGTACGATAACTGATATCCGCATCGGCTCTCAGGCTAGCAATCCAGCGTGGCAACTGATCCTGCAATGCCACATTACTCAAAATCTGCTGTATTTTATCATGACTCACTTCCAGTGAGTTAGGATCGATATGACGTTTAGCGACTACACGAATAATATGTAGCCCGAATTTAGATTCGACGACCGCGCTCGTTTCACCAGCCTGCATTGCAAATGCCGCCTTTTCAAAAACTGGCAACATAGCTCCTTTTGTAAACCAACCCAAATCGCCACCATTGCTAGCACTAGGCCCTTGTGAAGCTTCTTTAGCACGCGTCACAAACGCTTCATCCGTAGCACCCTGCATATCTTCAGAGATAGCTTCTGCACGCTGGAAAATTTTCTTGCGGGTAGCCTCATCTGCAGAGGATGGAATTTGTAACAAGATATGGCGCGCATGCACTTCATCATGACTTTCACCGAGTGTCTCCGGCTCTTTCCAACGCTCACTTGCGGCTTTGATAATATGAAAACCAGAAGGCGAGCGAATCGGATTGGTAATACCGCCAACCGGCAAATCCAAGGCAGGCGCAAATCGCTGACTAATGCCTCCCTCCATAAACCATCCCATCACGCCCTGCTGCTGACGATCCGGTGATTCTGAATAGATAGCCACCAACTGCGTAAAATCTTTTCCTTCGGTAAGCTGCTGGTGAATATTGCGCGCTTTATTACGCACATCCGCCAGCAATTGAGGCGTTGGTTCAGCAGGTAGAGCTAGAAAAATTTGCGCCATCTGCACCTCGCGGCGCGCTTTAGGGACAGCAAGGTATTTCCTGTAATATTCTGAGATTGCCTCTTCGGAAATCTGCAATTTGCTGCGCACTGCAACATTTATCAATTTACTGACCAGTATTTGATCATGCATATTCTCTTGAAAGTCTTCAAAATTGGAGCCCTGTTGTGCCAGCACCTCTTTCAACTGACCAGGCATCATACCGTTCTTGCTTTCAACATCTTGAATCGCATTGGACAACTCTTCCGGACTAACAGAGAGCTCCAGTTTTTTTGCTTCCACCAATTGCAGGAGTTTAACCACGCGAGCATCCAAAGAACGCCGATTTAACTGCGCGGCAGTTGGCAGGTTTGCCGCCCCGGACTGACGCAGTCGAACTAGCATCTCCTGCGTATCCTGTTCTATTTCAAAGCAGGTGATGACATTATTATTGGCAACAGCAGCTATTGCATCAATGGTTTCTGCTCGCACGGGCAAAGCCAGCAACAACAAACTGACCAACAAAAAAGGGAAGTGCATTCAAGCCTCCAGAAAAATATCAAACCTCGTTAAGAGGCTGTGGCTATCTCAAATTTTACGAACTGTTCGTAAATCATGCGACATATCAAACCCGATGATATTTTTTAACATCGCTATCGAAAAAATCAATAAATACAAGCAACCACACTATGAGGAACCAACGCTACCCAGCCCCTTAAATTCGAGCAACAAATGGAAACCATAGTTTGACGATGTACCGGTACCCGTCGGGCTGTTTGTTTTGTAAGCATCAAGGCCCACTGTCCAACAAGGGTGTGTATATTGTATGCCTATCGATGTTTGCTGAGATAGTTTAAGGAGCATGTCATATTGCCAATTACCCGTTGCTTTCCAACGCTTAGCCAGCCCGACACCTGCACGCACATTAAATAACTGTGCCTGCGTGGTATAACGCGCATCGGTAAATCGGTACCCCACCTGCAATTGATTGTCTGACACTGATAACGTTAAAGAAGAATTGACGTTTGCCCAATATCGATCGGCCGTATTGTACTGACCGCTATTATATATGCTTATATAGTTAGTCGGCCGCCAGGTTAGTTCACCCAACAGATTAGAAAATGGCCGTGTAGGCGCAGCTTTCAAGGCTGTATCAACACTCTTCTGCGCTAAATCATAAGATACGCCACCCCGAACGATCAATACATCACGTGCCGCAGCATCCCCGAGCTCTTTAAATTGCAGTCTATTTTCAAGCAACACACTAAATCGGTTGGTTTTTTCAATGCGGTCAAGGCCGGAAAATCGATTGCCTGAAAGCAGATTACTCCAGGTTAGCAAGCCAAAGGCTGAATCAAAATTCGGCAACAGCGACTGCATCGGAGCACCAATATAATCATAACGCACAATTGGAGAAATCACATGACGCCATGATTGGTTTTCTCCAACATGCTCAAAATCTGAGCGCACCTGTAGTGCGACCTCTCCAGTTGTACGTGTGGGAGTTGAATCAACCAAGGCTGTTTGTTGCAACCAATAACGCGTGTGCTGAAGCCCGGCAGTCAATTGTGCCGACAAGCCGCCACTAGGTAATTCCCACGGCATTTCAATATAAGGATGCACATTGAAACGCCAACCATCTAGCCCGCTGCGTCGGTTAAAGCGTGTACTCTGTTGGTCAACGTGCACAATAAAGTTAGGTGATGCAGCCCACTCGGCATGGCTTTGTAAGCGCGGCAAGATTTGCAATGTCGTCGCATTACTCTGTAGAAGAAGATTTTGTATGTGCCCTGCCTGCAGCGACCAATCGCCTTGAAAATCTTTATATTGCCCTGCCTGTGATAAGGTCGCGGCACTCTGCAGATACACTGAACTTATTTGCTCTCCTGTTGCGTAATCGGCTATATAAAGATGATCACTTACGTGATCGGCTTTGGCAGCCAGTTGCACACCCGCAGGAAAACTCCACCGCAAGTCTCCACCCAAACGATTTCGCACTGACCCCGTCACTGCATCATCAACCCCGGCGAGATTTACTTGCGCATAACCAAGGCTCGACAGGTGGCGCAACTCGGCCTCCCCCATCACTCCGCGCGCACTCATCCAATGCGGTGTTAATGTAGCATCCCAATTCGCCTGTGGTGCAAAGTAATAAGGTAAACTCACCTCAGTGCCCCGGCGCTTTCCTGTGGCAACTGTTGGCATCAGCAGACCAGATTTACGTTTTAATGGTTGTTGCCACCAGGGGGCGTATAAAACGGGTATTTGCCATAATTCAAAACGTGCATGGGTTGCAGTCAGGCTTCCATCGTGTTGATCAAGCACCGCTCGGCTTGCAGCCACACGCCAGGACTCTTCATCAATAGGGCACGATGAAAACAGTACTTTTTCGGCTTCATAGGTTTGATCATCGATTCGCTTGACCCGCTCCGCGGTCAATCGTTCTCCACCAGGCAATGTAATCACGGCATGGTTCATATGCCCGGTTTTGCTCTGTGTTTGCATGATAGCTTTGTCTGTTTGAATGGTGGATTTATCCGACTTAATCACCACATGCCCCTTGGCTTCAAGCACATGCTCCTTGGTTCGATAGACCACTTCATCAGCCATCAGCGTATCCCATTCACGCTTTATCACTACATGCCCACGCGCTATCACCACACCTTCAGCATTACGGCTTATCTCATCCGCATCAATATCTACCGGCCCTGCAGCCGCATTGGATGCCAACAGGAACGACATCAACATGCATGCGCTATATGTAAAACGTAAGAAGTGAACCATGGTGCAGCAAGCTATCCTACAAATTCAGGCAGTCCACAGCATTCCCATACCGACGATATTAAAACAGATAGAGGATCACTCCTGCAAATGCTCCGTTTAATAAACTTAACCCTGAATTTACGTTTTTTCGGTTTTTTCAGATGATGGTTTTTCAGCAGCCTCTATGGCTTGATCAACCTCAGAAGCGAACAAACGCAGATGTTCTTTATCAGCAACAGCCTGTTCTGCGAGCCTTTTTTTCTCGTTTTCTTTATGGGTATATTGATCAAGAAACACCGTTACATTGGCAATAATCAACGAATAGACCACAACACCAAAAATCATGGTCATCACAGCAACCACGCGCCCACTGGCGGTAACCGGATAAATATCCCCATAACCAACTGTCGTCAGCGTTACAAAAGCCCACCACAAGCCATCCTGCATTTCCGAGAACTGTGGGTTATAGGGATGCTCTAACAGATAAGTTGTTGTACCAAAAATAAACACAATACCGAACACCATCGCCATGGCGACGGGCAGACTCTCACCAGACAGCACCAACAAACGCATTAATCGGGCTTTATTGGCTCGAAGGAGCACTCCAATTCGCAAGGCAGGTAGTAATTGTGCAAAACGCAACGCCATCAGCATACGCAAAATAGGAGAAGCCAACAGCACGACCACCACCAGATCAAACCAGTTGGACTTCATCCATTTGCTGCGATCCTCTGCAATGTACCAACGCCAAAAAAACATGATTACAAAGGCGGTCAACACAACCAAGGTCACCCACTCCGGCAGATCATCCACAAAGGAAGTTCCAACCGCCGCCAATGTCGCAACAAACATGGCAACATCAAGTGCGCGTTGGAAAAAAATCTGTCTGGTTATCATGGTATCTGAATCAGCTTATTTATGCTCACCTGCTTTGTGACCGAAATAGAGCGCCAGCGCGACCAGGAATATGCCACCACCCATATAAAGTACATCCAAAGGGCCTACAAATTTCACATGCAACACATTTTTGAAAAAGGCTACGATAAGAATCATCAAAATCACTTTACCCAAGCGATCTTTCAAATCATCCAGATTTTCGATCTGCAACAGTTTGCCAGCGGCAGGGTTATCGCGTGCAACATCGAGCTTATCAATATGCAGTTCATACACACCAAGTCCAAAAATTAACAACACCATCGCCAGCAGAAAATCATCTACGGCCGTAATCACATGACTCACCACCGCTGTGTGGAAACCTTCGATTTCATGGCCAAAAGCATAGACATCGATGAATTCTACTAATAATTTTCCCATATCAATCGCAGAGAGGATAAATAGCAGCGCCATACCAACAATACAGGACCAGACCGCCAACAGCGTCAAATAACGTGAGTTCCATAACATTTTTTCAAAAAAAGATTTCATAACAACCCCTCATATAATTTCCTGAATCTAGTGCGTTTTCTAAGAAGCGCCAGCAGGATTGATGCCAATGATTTAGCCCCACCCTAAATCTTCGCTATGCGGGCCACACTCCGGCTCCTTCACGCAACACCACAGGATCATCATCACATAGATCCACTACAGTGGTTGGTTCCATTCCACCCCACCCCACATCAAGTACGGCACATGACAGATGTTTTACCAGTGCTACAAAGGCATCAGGATCAAAAGCAGCATGGGGATCTCCCGGTAATTCAAGGGTTGTACAGAGCAGAATCTCGCCATATTCCTCCAATAGCATACGACAAACTGGATGATCAGGCATACGAATACCAACATCACGGCGTTTACCAAAAATACGGCGAGGTAATGAAGAGCTGGCAGGCAGGATAAAGGTATAGGCACCTGGCAAACAACGCTTTAACACACGGTGAGCCTGATTATCTATACATACACAGGTTGCCGCCTGCGACAGATCAACACAGGCTACCGACCACAAATGCCCACTATCCAGCTGCCTTAATTTACGAATATCATTAATTGCCCCCAACGACTCGGGTTTACACATGATCACATAGGTCGTATCTGTAGGTACAATCACAAATAGACCTTGTTGCAGCATGCTTACCGCACGTTTGATCTGCCTGATTTGAGGCCGTTCGGGGTGAAGTCTAAGATGTTCAAATTGATGCACGGTACTATCCTTCTCTATAAATTTGATATGGTGACTTCACAAAAGTCATCACCGCCCCCATGAATGATCGCATGAATCAAATGTTTTCTTCGCAATGGCTTAATTTTATGCCACACATTCATATCTGGCACCCCGAGTTCGAAGCCCGCTCCAGATTGCTTGCCTTGCAATCTGGTATATATAAGACAAGCGATCTACGCGCCTGGCTTTCCGCAACATGAAAAGCCACCGATGAACTTTTTACGATTCAAGCTTGTTGCGTTAAAAACCGGGAATCATGCCACCCAAGCCTTTGAGCAACTGCTTTTGAGGGGATTGTGGTTCGGCCTGTGGTTGTGTCTTATCCTGGGGTGCTGCCTGTTTACCACCACCAAGGATTTTACCCAATTTACCACCAATATTAGCGCCACCTTTGTTCAACAACGCCGGCGCATTGTTCATCAGTGTTTTGGCATTGATAATGGGCGTTATTTTAGGCGCATCAAAAGGCCCATAGATATGCAGAGGAATAGTCAGCCCTTTACGCAACAAGGAATCACCCTGACCTTTCAGTGAACCAACCACGCGCGGCTTCACCTCATAATCCATACGCTTCTGCACCAGATCAATCTTACCCTGACCTGTAATGCGCAATAGTGGTGAGGCCATGAATAGGTCCTTATTATCCGCAATACCATTTTTCACATCAAAGGTGCCGGAGAGCTGGGCAAAATCAGTCTCTTGTGGCCCCTGCTGAGAAGCCCCCGGATTGGTAAATTTACGAATGGCTCCGGCAATATCGAAACCCTTTAATTTACCATTCTTAAAAAGTACTGTGCCACGCCCATTCAAGGTATTGACTGCCGCTGGCGTCAAACCTGTAGCATGAAACTTAGTATCCATATTCATGCTGCCTTCCAGCATATCCACTTCAGCCAAGGTCTTCAGCAAGGGGCCTGCTTGCACACCTGAAATATGCACAGACTCCTTCCATGTAACCGGGTACGCATTTACATTCAGACTGGCTTTTTCTATCACGCTTCCACCAGACAGCTTAAACTGCATAGGACTCATTGCAATATAGCCGTTAGCACCATTAATTTCAGCGGAGAAATCGGTCATCTGCATGCCACGCACAAACAACTTTTTCACCTTCAACGCTGATCCGATCCCCCAGCTTTTCAAAAAGCGCAAGTCCGGCTCAGCAGTTTCAGCTTTCAGGTCGGCAGCCGCAATCGCTTCAGCAATGATTGACCAATCCTTCAATATAGCCTGATCGGCTTGCTTGCCTTGCGGTAGCCACGCATCCAGATGTAGTTGATTCGCCGCCATACGCAGGCGAATATCCGGACCGGCATACTTGACGGTTCCCGTTGTTTTCAACAGCTCATTATCCAGTTTCAATTGCAAATCATTGATATCCAGTTGTTTAGCCCCTCCTGCCAACAAAACGCTAAACTGTAACTGCTTCCACGGAGCCGGATGAGCCGAATACATTGCCTTTAATTCGGGCACAAACGTCGCCAACCATGTGCGCTCAATCACGTGCCCATCGAGACGCACTGCAAACGTTGGATTGCCGGTCAAATGCTCAACGTTGCCTTTTGCATCCAGCAGCCCCTTTCCATTCACCGTCAAAGATGCATGATTGATAATCATCTTATCAGCATTCGGCATTTCAACCTTCCACCCAACAGCCAGCTCATGCGCTGCCTTCAAGTGCATCTCGCCTTCGCCCAAACGCACACCATTGGGGTGCTGTTCGATCTGCACGGAGAGCTGCACTGAAGCTGCCGCAATATCACCAAGCTGTTCCGGCCATCCTTTAATCATATGCTGAAATGGCTCCAATTGAATATTTTCGGCCTTAAATTCGCCTTGCAGCGGCAATCTATCCACATTCAATGTAGCAAGGTCTCCAACCGGGCCGACATGTGCATTCAACGCAAAAGCATTCCCCGACAGCTTGCCGGAAACCCGCAGGGCAACAGGGCGCTGCAACTGCACATCATCCAGCGCCACATTCAGTTCAGATAACACCACCGGAGCTTCATCAGCATCTACCCAGGTGATTTGCCCTCCTGTCAAACTAAGCGATTCAGCCTGTAGAGCAGCCAACGCAGGTGCCCCGGGCGCACGCGTCTGAGCAGCTTTTTGGCTAGATTGAGACTGTTGGGCTTGGGAGCCCGCATTAGTATTTTCTGCAGGTGAAGCAATGAGATCTCCCCAGTTGCTATCACCATTACTGGCACGCTCCAGATATATCTCGGGTGAAATGACTTCGAAATGTTCTATTTCTATTTTTTTAGAGAGCAAGGGCATCAGCGCCAATTTCACATGTAAGCGCTCAACACTGAGAAAGTCTCGCTTCGCAAAACCCGAACGGTTGGCCAAATGCACATCTTTCAACTCCAGCCCCACCCAGGGAAGCAAGGAAGCATCAATATTACCAATACTTAGCTGACGACCAGTCTGATCCTCAACCGCTTTTTCGATTTGGCCCTTATAGGTATTCACATCAATAAAAAATGGCGCTGCCAATAAAACCACAACGATTAAAACAACGAAGATAAGGCTGTAACGAATTATTTTAGACACAATAGGAACCCCTCATATTGAATACACACCTCAACAGAAAATCTCTCAAGCTGTAAATTTATTTTGACTGGCATCGTCGGCTTTTATGGCAAATCTTGCAAGAGTGGAAAATATTGAAGCAGCTCAGAGAAATCATTCACCACCTCCTCCGCTCCCGCCTGCAGCAAGGACTCAGTCTCCCCAACGCCAAATGATACCCCCAAGGAACGAACCCCGGCGGCTTCTGCCATCTGAATATCAAACAGTGCATCACCAATCACAACAGTCTGTACAGCTTTCACCCCCATCTCCTGCATGCATTCAAGCACCATGGCCGGATGCGGTTTGGAATGCGTGCAATCTGCCGTTCGCAGCACATAAAAAAAATCTGCCAGATGAAAGTTGTCCAGCACCCGCAACAGCCCCTGTTTGGACTTCCCGGTTACCACACCAAGCCAGTAACCGCGCTCTCGTAAGGCTTCGAGTGTCTCCCGCACATGTGGAAACAACACAACCTCATGCTCTGCCAGCAGATAACGCTGACGATATGCCTGTTCAATATGTTGATGTAATTGAACATCATCATGCAGTTCAGCAGGCAACAAACCGATTACCGCATTGCCAAGAGAGAGACCGATTATTCGATTCACAGCAACGGCATCTGGTGGCAATAAATCAACCGATTGAAATGCCTGCTGCATGGCCTGCACAATGATTCCATGCGAATTGGTCAACGTGCCATCGCAATCGAAAAGAAGAAGAGAATGTTGAGTCGAAATAATCTGTCACCTTTATAATGGCGGCTGCTATTTCAGCACCTCCATATTAAAATTAATACGTGTTTCTATAGACTTATAAGCCTCAAACACTGCCATAATTATAGGCTATTGACAGAAAAGAGTTCAGCCCTAAAGTTCGGCCTCCTTAACGCGGGGTGGAGCAGTGGTAGCTCGTCGGGCTCATAACCCGAAGGTCGTTGGTTCAAATCCAGCCCCCGCAACCAAACATAAAGCCTTGAAAACATAACGTTTTCAAGGCTTTTCTTGTTTTTAGGTACATCCATCCCGC
>JAUZQJ010000029.1 GCA_030951045.1 Mariprofundus sp. | reverse complement strand
GATACCGATCATGGTGGCGTAGTTTATTATGCCAATTATCTTAAATTCATGGAACGTGCACGTAGTGAGTTTTTGCGCACCGCTGGTTTAGAACTGGATCAGATTGAACAAGACTATGGGGTGATGTTTGCCGTACGTCAGGCCAATATTTCCTACCATGCTCCTGCCCGCTTCAATGAAAAACTATTGATTCACAGTAGTCTGGTTAACATGCGCGGCGCACGCATTGCATTCAAGCAGCAAATCTATCGCCACGCTGATCACACATTGCTTACCGAAGGTGACATTCATCTTGCCTGCATCAACCGTGATGGCAATGTCAGCCGTATTCCAGCTAACATCATCAACACATTAGACGATTATTTAACAAACAACGAGGAGTCATCTTCATGAGTCAGGACTTATCCATTCTCCACCTTATTCTCAATGCAGGTTTTATTGTACAGGGCGTATTGCTGTTATTGATACTACTATCGATTATGAGCTGGGCAATCATTTTCAACAAATGGCGTTTCTATCGCAAAACACGTCACGAAGCAGAATCATTTTCTCAAGCCTTTTGGGGCGGATCGGACATGGATACCATTCTGGCCAGTATCCCAAAACAATATCCTGACTCTCCATTGCCCAATATTTTTCAGGCAGGTTACCGTGAATTTATGCGTACACGCCAGGCCACACGCGATGACAGTACAAAAATCACAGCTGCTGGTGGCATTGATGGCATCCGCAGAGCTCTTGATGCGGCTTTTTCCAGAGAGATGGAAAAGCTTTCACGCAATCTGGCATTTCTGGCCACTGTCGGCTCCACCGCCCCGTTCATCGGGCTGTTCGGAACCGTCTGGGGTATTGTAAACGCCTTCCAGAGCATCGCCTTAACCAAGAACACGTCATTAATTGCCGTTGCACCGGGAATCGCGGAAGCGCTGGTTGCTACCGCCTTCGGACTGATTGCCGCTATCCCTGCTGTGGTGGCATACAATAAATTCACTTCTGATCTGAAACGAACTGCTGGAAATATGGAACAATTCAGTTCTGAATTTCTTAATATCATTTCGCGTCATATCAAAGGATAAATTATGTGGGCCGGAAAAAGTAAATGGAGCCAGGACACGGAACCAATGGGTGAAATTAATGTCACACCACTGGTTGATGTCATGTTGGTACTACTGATCATTTTTATGATTACAGCCCCCCTTCTCACCCAAGGGGTAAATGTGGATTTGCCGGAAACTGAATCATCGGCACTACAGCAAAACATTGAACCGCTGGTCATTTCCATTCGCGCCAATGGTGAAATATTCATGCAGAAATATGCCATTAAAATTGAACAGTTAGCACCACGAATTAAAGCGATGCAAAAGCAGAAACCCGGCATCCCTGTATTCATTCGTGGTGATGCCAAAACGCCCTATGGGCGTATTGCATCTGTTATGAGCAGCTTGGAAACAGCTGGTATTAAGAAGGTCGGCCTTGTCACAGAGCCACGTCGCTAAACGCTTAAGTCATCAACACAATGCAGGTCTGAAATCATTGGATCTGCTTATTGCTGTGCTGTTTCATGTGCTGGTCTTCACCATCATTGCTGTACTTGCATTCTGGCAACAACAACACAAAAACGAGCCATTAAAACGTATTGAAGTGATGATGATTTCTGCCAAAGATCTGGCAAAACTGGAACATCAAGCCAAACCCAAAAGAAAAACGATCAAACGCCCTCCAGTTAAGGCCAAAGCAAAGAAAAAAAAGCCTAAAATAAAACCAAAAACCAAAGCAAAACCAAAAACTAAAACACCCGCCCCCAAAGCCAAAGCGGTTGTTAAAATCAAACCTGCCAAAAAAACTGTCAGCAAAGCAGCCAAGGTAGACCCTGACTTTGATCCGTTCGCGCCTGTTGTATCAAGCAGCAATACCACTGCTCCAGTAAAAAAAGCCACCACTTCTCGTCCAGAGAAAGCTGATATTGCTGGCAAACAGTTATCGAACAGTGAAAAAGAGCGTTACATCGCTCTGATCACCGCAGCAGTGCAACAGCATTGGAAGGTTTCGGCCAGTGCTTCCAAGTTCAATGATCCTTTGGTTGAAATGAAATTATTACCAACCGGTGACATTGCATCTATTCGCATACTGGAAAGCTCTGGAAACGCTGCCATGGATGCATCACTGATACGCGCCATCAATGCGGCAGCTCCATTTGAATTGCCGCGAGAACGCTATGCATTCTTTCTGGATAATCGTATGCGTTTTCACCCGCTGCAATAATGCTACCTCTAACATTTTGAGACCGTCAGGTAGCTGAATATTTTAAGTCCGCTTGCTAACCTACTCAACTTACAACACGGGCTACAGAGCCATCATCGGACGTACTTTCATCAATAAAACCAAGCCCAAATACCCCTAATTGTTTTATCGCTTTAAGCTTCTTTTGCACCTATAGTACGTTATCTTCAAGAACACTATATTGAAATAAGAGAGTGAATCTATGACCTCGAATAAATATATGACACGCAGCTTGGATCTTACCCAGCATGATACTGGAACCGGAGCACATCGCCTGCGTAAACCGGTGTATATGGATTTTTTACCACCTTGTAATCATGCCTGTCCTGCCGGTGAAGATATTCAAGGCTGGTTGGATCTAACCCAAAATGGTGAATATGAAGCGGCCTGGCAAAAATTGCTCGAAGATAACCCTTTCCCTGCCATTCATGGCCGAGTCTGTTATCACCCATGTGAAACATCCTGTAATCGTGCCCATACCGATCAGGAAGTTAGCATTCACGCAGTTGAACGTTTCCTGGGTGATCTTGCTCTGGAAAAAGGCTGGAAGCCTACATTCACTGCTCCGGCCGGTGGTAAACGCGTATTGATTGTTGGTGCAGGACCGTCCGGACTCTCAGCCGCCTATCATCTGATTCGTCTGGGTCATGACGTTGAAATTCGCGAAGCCGGCCCATTCGCCGGTGGCATGATCCATTTTGGTATCCCTGCCTACCGTATGCCGCGTGATGAATTGAACCGAGAGATTCAACGTGTTGTTGATATGGGAGCTAAAATCGTTCTTGATTGCCGTGTCGATGATATTGAAGCCGCCAAAGCTGAAGGTGGTTTCGATGCGGTATTTGTCGCTGTCGGCGCACATCTGAGTAAGAACATAGAAATACCCAGCCGCGATGCTCGCAAAATGTTGGATGCTGTAAGCTTCCTCAAAAGTGTTGAAAATGGTGAGGATCTACAGCTTGGCCGCAGGGTTGCAGTCTATGGCGGTGGTAACACAGCTATGGATGCGGCGCGTACTGCCAAACGGCTTGGTGCTGAAGAGACCGTCATTATTTATCGTCGAGACCGGGAAAGCATGCCAGCTCATGATTTCGAAGCCGATGAAGCGATCGAAGAAGGCGTGAAGATTAACTGGCTGCGCACCATCAAAGAGATTGATTGCACCACCATGACCGTTGAGGTGATGGCGCTGGATGAAAATGGACGGCCCCAACCTACAGGTGAGACAGAAACACTGGAAACCGATGCACTGATTATGGCCGTTGGTCAGGATACTGATACAGGCTTCCTGAAACAGGTCGAAGGCATCACATTCAACAAAGACGGTACCGTTGTTGTCGGTCCAAATATGATGACCGGAGCTGCAGGCGTTTTTGCAGGTGGTGATATGGTGCCATCCGAACGTTCGGTCACTATCGCAACAGGCCATGGCAAAAAAGCGGCCCGCTATATTGATGCGTGGCTACGGGGGGATGTGTACCAACCCGCCGCCAAAAATCCGATTATTGAACATGATAAATTACAGCTCTGGTACAGTACCGAAGCACCTAAACGTACTCAGGGTGAGCTATCACCGGCAGATCGCATTGGTGGATTTGGCGAGATTTTACAGGGTTATAGTGAGAAAGAAGCACTGTTTGAAGCCAAGCGCTGCCTCTCATGTGGTAACTGTTTTGAATGTGATGGGTGTTACGGCTCCTGCCCTGAAGATGCCATTATTAAGTTGGGTAAAGGGAAACGTTATCTGTATGACTACGATAAATGCACCGGTTGCGCCTCCTGCTTTGAACAGTGCCCATGCCACGCCATTGAAATGGTTAAAGAATAGTCAAAAGCATGCACCGCAAAGGACGCAGAGTTACGCAAAGTAAACCAATAAAACAAAATATGGATAGGTTATACCGTTCAACGCACGCAACTGATGGCGACAACAAATAGTAGATGCAGAAATGATTCCACCCTTTTTATGCCTTTGAATCTACTCTGCGTACTCTGCGGTAAAAAAATTTTAACCGTGTCCTTTTTTATAACACACGATGGGATAAAGGATGATTAATCATGACGGATTCAAATAAAACCAAACAAATCACTTTTGATGGTGGCACCGGTGTCGCCCATATCGCATATCGGGTCAACGAAATTTGTTCCATCTATCCGATTACTCCCTCCTCCGACATGTCCGAGTTGTGTGATCAATGGTCTGCACATGGTTTAACAAATGTATGGGGCCAGGTGCCTGAAGTGATCGAACTACAATCTGAAGGTGGCGCTGCTGGTACAGCACATGGCGCATTACAAACCGGCGCTCTGACCACCACCTTCACCTCATCACAGGGTCTTTTATTAATGATCCCCAATATGTACAAAATCGCCGGTGAATTGACCTCCACTGTATTTCATGTTGCAGCCCGCTCACTGGCTACACAGGGACTTTCTATTTTTGGCGATCATCAGGATGTAATGGCGGCTCGCTCCACAGGCTTTGCCATGCTCTCGTCCGCATCTGTGCAAGAAGCGCATGATTCTGCACTGATTGCCCATGCAGCCACGCTGAAAGCACGCATTCCATTCATGAATTTCTTTGATGGTTTCCGCACCTCACATGAAATTAATAAAGTAAGCTTGATCTCGGATGATCAGATTCGCGCCATGATTGATGTCCAGTTGATTCATACCCATCGCCGTCGCGCCCTGAATCCGGACAACCCATTTATTCGAGGCACCGCGCAAAATCCAGATGTCTATTTCCAGGGTCGTGAATCATCCAATCAGTTCTACGATAATTTACCCGCCATTGTGCAAGGCACCATGGATCAACTGGCTGAACTTACCGGCCGTCAGTATCACCTGTTCGATTATTTCGGTGCAGATGATGCCGAGCATGTCATTATTGTCATGGGATCCGCAGCACAAACCATCGAAGAGACCATTAAAGTGCTGAACGCGCAAGGTGCTAAGCTTGGTGTGATTACCGTTCGTCTGTTCCGTCCATTCAGCCGCGCACATCTGATAGCTGCCCTGCCGGATACGGTCAAGAAGATTGCTGTGCTTGATCGCACCAAAGAACCTGGAGCCCGTGGAGAGCCACTCTATCAAGATGTGATGGCCTCACTATCTGAATCGGTCATGATCGGTGAACTTGCTGCTCTGCCACGTGTGATTGGTGGTCGTTATGGCCTCTCCTCCAAAGAGTTCACTCCGGCCATGGTGAAAGGCGTTTTTGATGAACTGAACAAGGATGCACCAAAAAACAATTTCACAGTTGGTATCAATGATGATGTGACATTTACCAGTATTGCGGTTGATCATCGTTTCAATATCGAACCGAGTAATGTCACCCGCGCACTGTTTTTTGGTCTTGGTTCTGATGGCACGGTCTCAGCCAATAAGAACAGTATTAAAATCATTGGTGAAAACACACCGCTGCATTGTCAGGGTTATTTTGTTTATGATTCTAAAAAAGCAGGCTCCCAGACCGTTTCACATCTGCGCTTTGGGCCTGATGAAATTCGTGCTCCCTACCTAGTGGATTCAGCCAATTTTATTGCCTGTCATAAAGCATCCTTTATCTCTCAGGTCGAGATGCTTGATAAAGCTGCCCAGAACAGTGTATTCCTACTCAATAGTCCTACACCGGCTGATAAAGTGTGGTCCGAGCTGCCAAAACCCGTGCAGCAGAAGATCATTGATAAAAACATCGATTTTTATGTCATTGATGCTTCAACCGTAGCGCGTGATGCAGGCATGGGCCGCCGCATCAACACCATTATGCAGACCTGTTTCTTTGCGCTATCGGGTGTACTGCCTCGCGATGAGGCCATTGATCAGATTAAAAAAGCCATTAAAAAAACCTATGCCAAGAAAGGTATGGATGTTGTCGAACAGAATTACAAAGCGGTTGATGCTGCCCTTGATCACATGAACAAGGTGGATGTCCCAGCAACAGTCAGCAGTGATCGTCTGATGGATCTGATGGTTCCACTGCACGCGCCTGAATTTGTGCAGCAAGTTACTGCCCCTATGTTAGCCGGTAAAGGCGATGACTTGCCCGTTTCCATGGTTCCGGTTGATGGTACTTACCCTTCCGGTACAGCCCAGTGGGAAAAACGTAACATCTCCGATTTTGTACCCAAATGGGAATCTGATGTCTGTATTCAATGTGGTAACTGCTCTTTTGTATGCCCGCATAGTGTGATTCGTGCCAAATTCTATCATGAAGATCATCTCGACAAGGCACCGATAGGATTTCCCTCTGCACCGGTATCGGCACGTGGATTCCCGGAGACACGTTATACATTGGAGATTTATCAGGAAGATTGTACCGGCTGTGAAATGTGTGTGCATGCATGCCCGGCTTTTGACCCTGCCGATGAAACGAACACGAAAAAAGCCATCAATATGACGGCCAAAGCGCCATTGATGGAACAGGGTCTCAAAGATGTTAAATTTTTTGAATCTATTCCTTACAATGATCGTGCCAGCATCGACTACTCATCCGTACGCGGTGCCCAGTTCCTTGAACCGCTGTTTGAATTCTCAGGCGCATGTTCTGGCTGTGGTGAAACACCGTATGTACGTCTGTTAACCCAACTCTTCGGCCCTCGCTTGCTGGTAGCCAATGCAACCGGATGTTCGTCTATTTACGGCGGTAATCTTCCGGCCACACCGTGGACAGTAAACAGCGAAGGGAGAGGCCCGGCATGGTCCAACTCGTTATTTGAGGATAATGCCGAATTCGGTTTGGGAATGCGTATCGCAGCCGATCATCATACCAAATTGGCCAAACAGGAACTGCATGCCATGCGCGATCACCTTGATCACGCCTTTGTCGATGAACTGATCCATGCAGACCAGAGTATCGGTTTTGGTGTGACGCAACAGCGCGAACGTGTTGAAAAACTCAAACTGGTACTTGAAGGCATGGATGATGTGCGTGCAAAAAATCTACTTACCGTTGTGAATCATCTGGTGCGTCGCAGTGTATGGCTGATTGGTGGTGACGGCTGGGCCTACGATATTGGTTCAGGGGGGCTTGATCATGCTCTGGCAAGCGGTCGCAATATCAATGTACTCGTGCTTGATACCGAAGTGTATTCAAACACTGGGGGGCAGGCATCCAAATCCACACCCATTGGTGCTGTTGCCAAATTTGCATCCGGTGGTAAACCTGTTGGTAAAAAAGATCTAGCCCTGCAAGCGATCTCCTATGGTAATGTCTATGTAGCCCGGGTTGCGATGGGGGCAAATCCACAGCAGACACTGCTGGCCATGCGTGAAGCCGAAGATTATCCTGGCCCATCCATTATTCTGGCTTACAGTCACTGTATTGCACATGGTATTGATATGACTCAGGGACTGAATCAGCAGGATATGGCCGTTCGTTCCGGTTACTGGCCATTGATTCGTTATAATCCAATGCTGCGTCAGGCTGGTAAAAAGCCGTTTGTTCTCGACTCACCTACACCGACTATGAAGGTGAAGGAGTACGCGTATACTGAAATGCGCTACAAAATATTACAGAAAAATGATCCTGAAGAGTCGGAGCGATTAATGAAATTAGCACAAGAATCTGTTGATCTGCGCTGGGCAACCTATGAATACATGGCTGAACAGGACCCTTCTGAATTTCAGCCGATGAAGTAATTAAGGAGCATTATTTATCATGGATTATGATATTCTTATCATAGGATCTGGCCCAGCCGGACAGCATGCTGCATGGCAGGCTGCCCATATGGGTAAAAAAGCTGCCATTATAGAACGCAAATCAAGCATCGGTGGTGCAGGTTTGCAAACCGGTACCATCCCTAGCAAAGCACTACGTGAAGCGGCCTATCTTGCTTCACGTACCAGCCAGGGTATGCACGCAGCCTCTCATACTGCACGTTATGGTGTAATGGCAGATGTTGTACGGCGCAAAGATATGGTGATCGCACAGCAGGAGTCGGTGATTCTAAAACGGTTGCTTAAATCGGGCGTGGCACTGATCCCTGGTGAGGCATCCTTTGTAGATAAGCATACCATGAAGGTCACCAATACCAATGGTGAGAGCAGAATGCTCTCGGCTAGTGTGATACTACTGGCTACCGGTTCCAGACCCAGACGGCCATCCGATATTCCATTTGATAAACAAACTGTACTCGATTCCACCTCTATCCTGAAACTGAAGAAACTACCTAAAAGTCTGCTCGTTGTTGGTGGTGGTGTGATTGCCTGTGAGTTTGTATCGATCTTTGCTGCCCTCGGTGTTGAGGTTAGCATTGTAGATTCACACGAACAGTTGCTTGCTTATCTCAGTGATGATGTGGTCGGTGTATTGGCTGACTCTTTTGAAAACATGGGGGTACAATTACTCATGCAAGAGAAAGTCGTCGCTATTCGTAAAAACGAAGGCGAAGAGGTACTGACACTACTTGAATCAGGTAAAAGAATTCGTAGCGAAGCGGTATTGTATGCACAAGGCCGCAAAGCCAATTCACTAAGTCTGGATACTGCAAAGGTTGGTATCGAACTCGATCACGGCTGGATTACAGTCAATAATCATTTTCAATCCAGCCAACCACATATCTATGCCGTTGGTGATCTTATTGGTCGCCCTGCCCTGGCTTCAACCGGCATGGAACAGGGACGAACGGCCGTTGCACATGCTTTCGGTGAAACATCTCAAGCTATGCCTGCCAACCTGCCCATGGCTATTTATGCTATTCCTGAAATATCGTGGGTTGGGAAAACAGAAAAAGAAGCAAAACATGATCAGCTACAATATGTTGTTGGTCGTGGTTATTACAATGAAAGTGCTCGTGGCCAAATTATCGGAGATTCCAATGGGCTGGTAAAACTGATTGTCGATATACATACGCATAAACTCATCGGTGTACATATTGTCGGCGAACACGCCAGTGAGCTGATCCATACCGGTCAGTTATTGATGCATTTTAATGGTACGGTACAAGATCTTGTTGCGAATGTGTTCAACTATCCAACATTGGCTGAATGTTACAAACTTGCTGCACTGGATTGCATGAGCAAGCTGCCCTGAATACCGTATTACAAATAAATATCAGCTGTAAAGATATTGGCTTGTCCTACTTCACTTTGCTCTTTAGGATTTATCGTTAAACGCAAACAAGCTTAGCTGTACTGGAGATCTAATGGCCAATCACGATGATGACACCAAGCCAACTGGAAAGCATACAGATACATTTGGTTCTGATGATTTAATGGATTCTGATCTCCTGATCGATGCTGATGAGCCAGAAAATACGGATGAGTTATTGGATTCCGAGCTTCTGTTTGACGCTAATGAACCCATTGATAATGCAGTAATCGATGATGACGTGATCGATTCCGATAACCTGCTCGACCTGGACGAACCACTTGAAACTTTATCCTTTGACTCCAATGACATTCATGATGTCAGCTTGGAGGAATCATCCAGTAATCTAAGCAATACCGTCGATGCGTTGAACCTTCCTGAACATGCCATCGCTGAAGAAGCCAAGCATGCAGCTGAGCGTGCTGCACAGACAGCTGCAGAAGCCGAAGGGAAGGCTGCCGAAGAGGCACAAATTGCACTCGATGCGAAAACTGCAGCCGAACAAGCAATGGCTGCAGCCGAAGCCGCTGAAAAGGCCGCCAATGATGCCAAAGCTATCGCTTCAGCATCTGCAAAGGCTGAAGCAAAAGCTACAGAAAAAGCACAAGCCGCATTGGAAGCAGAAAACAGAGCCATTGCAGACGCCCAAGCTAAAGCTGAAGAAGAAGCCCGCATTCAGGCTGAAGAAGAAGCCCGCATTCAGGCCGAAGAAGAAGCTCGTACTCAGGCCGAAGAAGAAGCTCGTACTCAGGCCGAAGAGGAAGCCCGCATTCAGGCTGAAGAAGAAGCCCGCATTCAGGCCGAAGAGGAAGCCCGCATTCAGGCCGAAGAGGAAGCCCGCATTCAGGCTGAAGAAGAGGCTCGCATTCAGGCCGAAGAGGAAGCCCGTATTCAGACCGAA
>JAUZQJ010000028.1 GCA_030951045.1 Mariprofundus sp. | reverse complement strand
CGGGGTAACTTACGCAGCGTAAGCTAGTTCTACGTCGTCGTTTGCAATTATATGCAAGTGCCAGCTTTTTACGGGACCAACAACCCGACATGCCCCATAGGGTTCAGTATCTCCGTCGAAACCAAGTCGCCCCCATGAAGTTGCGTATGCTATACGTTCGTAGTCAGTGAACAAGCTTTGTGCAGACAGGGTGAGTGAGGCAAGGTTGATGATGAAGGTTGGGGTTGGTATGTGTATGCGAAGAAAGAGAGAAAGAAATGATGATCTGTTCAGTGATGTTATCTCTACAGGCCGGTGTGATGCGGTCGATTGTCCCTGTGTTGAGATGTTTGATGTTAAAGTGCGAAAATGGTGGGCGCTGCAGGGTTCGAACCTGCGACCTACGGCTTGTAAGGCCGTTGCTCTCCCAGCTGAGCTAAGCGCCCGCACTTTTCAAGGTGGCGCTTTCTAGCAGCGAGCTTTAGCGGATTCAACTATTATTATTTTTGAGGGGCAATGTATGCGCATATTTAAAATAACTTGCGCGGTGTACGAACGTACACCATACTGCGTACATGGTGAATAAAGACCCCTTCTATCTCGGACGACTACAAGATTATTATGCCCTGCATCGGCTTATTCCATCCTATGCGGAGATTGCCGCACTTGTTGGTGTGAGCAAGCAAGGTGCAGTGAAGTTTATCGATCGCATGATTTTTGCAGGTTACATCAGTAAGGGGCCGGGCGGGCGACTGTCGCCGGCCAATATGTTTTTTGCACGTCCGCATGTCGGTGTGGCGCCAGCTGGTTTTGCCAGCCCCGCGACCGAAGCACTGGGTGATGCGATTACGATTGATGATTATCTGGTCGAGAACCCATCCAGCACTGTGCTGGTTGAGGTGCGCGGCGACTCGATGATTGATGCGGGTATTCACCATAGCGATTTTCTCATTGTGGAGCGCAACACCAATCCGAATATCGGCAAAATTGTAGTGGCGATTGTGGATGGCGATTTTACCATTAAATATTTACGTTCTGATCAGAAAGGGCTATTTTTGGAGCCTGCTAATGCGGGATATCCCAATATTTATCCGGAAAGTTCTTTAGATATCTATGGTGAAGTTGTCGGCCAGTTCCGTAAATTCTAAGTAGCGCCTCAGCTCACCACTGATTTATCCGATGAGAAGGTGAATTGCGAAGCAAGAGAAGCTGCCCTGGGGCACTGCGTCATAAGTACTCATTTGCAGGAGTAAATTCCGTGCTTTTTCCTTGATCTCGAATAAAGCAGCGGCAATCTGAAGACGCTACTTTCCCATGTATGAACAACTCTTGTGTCTTTGAGGTTTTATGATGGTGGTGAGCAATTGGAATAATGCTATTGCGCATGTTGATTGTGATGCGTTTTATGTCTCTTGTGAGATGGTGCGCCATCCGGAGTTGAAGGGGCGGCCGGTGTGTGTGTTGTCGAGTCAAAATGCGATTGTGGTGGCCAAAAGCTACGATGCAAAAGCAATGGGTATTAGCACAGGTATGCCTGTTTGGGAGGCGAAAAAGATAGCGCCTGAGGCTGTGTTTTTTGCGGCTGATTTTCGTTATTACGGGCAGTTATCGGGCAAGTTCTTTTCTATTCTGCGGCGCTATAGTCCTGATATTGAGATCTATTCGATTGATGAGGGATTTATGGATATGAACGGTATTCGCCTCTTATGGGGAAAATCATTTCAACAATTGGCTGATGAGATCAGAGCTACGATTCAGCGTGAGGTGGGTATTACTGTGTCGGTAGGCATCGCCAATACGCGCACTTTGGCGAAACTTGCTTCCGAATCGAACAAACCGAATGGTTCAATGGTTTTACCCTGTAAATATATTGAAGCCTTTTTATCTGATCTGCCGGTTGCAGATATTCCCGGTATTGGCCGTAATCGTGCCGCACTGCTATATAACAGTGATATCCGAACCGCTTGGCAGTTGTCTTGTCTTGAAGATGGCTTGATGCATCGTTTGTTGGGTAGGCATGGCATGTTATTAAAACAGGAGTTGTCGGGGCGTTCAGTCATGCCGTTGGAATTGAAGCCGGTGCTGCCAAAAAGTCTGTCTCGAACGGCTTCGATGGGCAAGTTAATCGCAGACCGTCATCTGGTAGCTGCGCATCTGAGTTATCATTGTATGCGGCTGGTATCTGAGTTGGTGGCCAAACATCTGCTGACACAGCGTATGCATCTATTTCTGACCATGGCCAATTTTGATAAGCGTGAGGTTCAATTGCGTTTGGACTTTCCAACCAACAGCCTAAAGCGCATGATGGATGCTATAAAACAGGGTTTTTTGCAGGTTTTTCGACAGGGCGAGACTTATCGTGCCTGCGGACTAACGGCTACACATATCACCATAGAGCAGGCTGGAACAGATGATTTGTTTGGATTTATGGTTGAAGACAGGCGTCAGGCAACGTTGATGTTGGCCGTAAATGAGATTAACCAAAAGTATGGCAATCGAACGTTATCACTGGCCTCGACATACAGTTTGAAAGAGAAATCAATAACTCGGCGCTTTCATTATCCCGTATTTATTGCTCATTAAGAAAGGAATAGTTTTAGCGACAAAGATAACACGGAGCGTTGCGAGGCTGACTTTTAAGGATTCATGTTGTACACTAGATTAAGAGTGTGATGTTTTTGACCGAGCGAAGGAGTTCGTATGGCGAAACGAAAAGTAATAAAGAAGAGACCAACCGATGTCGTGATCGTGGCTGGAATGCGAACACCGCTGACTAAAAGTTCAGGTGCTTTTGATGCATTGAGTGCGGTTGATTTAGGTGTGCTGGCCATGCGTGAACTGCTAGCTCGTTCGCCTGTTCATCGCGATGATATAGATCAGGTTATTATTGGTAATGTGATTCAGCCTGCTGAAGCAACCAATATTGCGAGGGTGATTAGTTTAACGGCGGGCCTTTCACATGCTATTCCCGCGCATACAGTGCATCGCAATTGTGCTTCGGGTATGCAAGCGATTACTGATGCAGCGGAAAAAATTCAGCTTGGTCGCAGTGATGTGATTATTGCTGGTGGCGTGGAATCGATGACCCATGCACCACTGCTGTTTCATGATCGTTTTCGTGCGGCGATGGCCAAGCTGCCGAGAGCACGAACCCTGCAACAAAAGATTCCGATTCTGACAGAGATTGCCAAAGCACCATGGAAACCGCGTATTTCCCTCTTGGAAGGATTAACAGATCCCACGATTGGAATGGGCATGGGGCAAACTGCTGAAGTGTTGGCACGCGAGTTTAACATTACGCGTGAAGAGCAGGATACGTTTGCTCTGCAAAGCCACCAACGTGCGGCTGCGGCCTGGGATGCTGGCTTTTATGATGATGAGGTGATGCATGTGTTTGCAGCACCATCGTTTAAAGATTTGCATCGCGATGAAGGCATTCGCGCCAGTCAATCCATGCAAGCATTAAAAAAATTAAAACCGGCATTTGATAGGCCTCTGGGTACGGTGACAGCAGGCAATAGCTCGCAAATTACCGATGGAGCGGCAATGCTTGTTTTAGCCCGTCGAGAAAAGGCTGAAGCAGAAGGTTGGCCTGTCTTGGGCTGCCTGCATGATTGGGCCTATTCGGGTTGCGATCCGAAACGTATGGGTTTAGGGCCGGTGTTTGCTATGCATGCGGTGTTACAAGCTGCGGATTTGCGTATGTCGGATGTGGATCGGGTGGAGATCAATGAAGCTTTTGCTGTGCAGGTGCTGGCCAACCTGAAAGCGATGGAGTCAACTGCCTTTGCTGAACAACAAGGCTGGTTAACATCGATGGGAGCCCCGGATATGGATAAACTGAATGTGCATGGTGGTGCTATTGCGATGGGGCATCCGGTCGGTATGACAGGGGCACGGTTGATCCTTACCCTGTTAAGGCAGTTGAGAGGAGAATACGATGGTGGCTTGGGACTGGCGAGTTTATGTATTGGTGGTGGTCAGGGGGGGGCAGTGCTGCTCTCCAGTGAAGCCGCTGGGTTAGCATCATGAAGACCGTGAACCTCATCAATGAGCCAGCTGTTGCGGGCGTGGCATCTCAGGCACGATTAAAATTTGAGCGTACAGATAAATCGGTCAATGTGCTGGATAAAACATCGATGGAACAATTAGAGGCTTGCCTGGGTACACTGGAGCTTGATCCGCCCAAGGTGTTGATCCTGGAAAGTGGTATGCGGGGCTGTTTTGTGGCCGGTGCAGATCTGGATTTAATTGCTGCTGTGCAGGATGCCAGCGAAGCAACAAAACTGGCTGAACGCGGGCAGGCCTTGTGCCGACGTGTTGAGGTATTGCCATCGATTACCATTGCCATGGTGCAAGGTTCTTGTATGGGGGGCGGTTTAGAGCTGGCTCTGGCTTGTGATTATATCGTGGCGATTGAAGATAAAAAAACGCAGTTGGCTCTGCCTGAAATTAAAATAGGTATTCACCCTGGTTTTGGTGGCTGTGTGCGCTTGCCCAAGCGGGTGGGTTGGGTGAAGGCTGTTGAAATGATTTTAACAGGGCAGTCAGTCGATGCCAAACGGGCCGAACGTATCGGCTTGGCAGCCTTATGTGTTCAGCCGGAGCAGTTTGAAGCTGCGATTGGATTGCTAGCAGCCAGAGGAAAGGTGAAATTACGCACATTTCAACCATGGTGGTTGAAGGTCTGGCCGGTGCGGGCGTTGTTTTTTCAGCAGGTGGAAAAAAAAGCCTATGCACGCTTTAAGGCTTTGCATCTGCCTACAGCATATCCGGCTATTCCGGCCGTGATTCATTTATTGAAAGAGACTATTGGTTTGCCAGACAGGCAGGCACTGCAGCGCGAAGCGCACTCACTGGGGCAGTTGGCCGTGACGCCTACATGCAAGAATCTGATTCGCGTATTTCACCTGGGTGAAACATTGAAGAAACAGGATGCCGTCAGGCGCGGACGTGAGTCTGTGGCAGGGTTTAGTAAAACAGCGGTGTATGGTGCTGGTGTTATGGGCGGTGGAATTGCCTGGGTGGCAACGAAGACCATGAACGTTGATCTGCATGAACTTTCAGCAGAGTTCTTGAGCCGTGGCATGAAGGGGCTTAGCGATTTAGCCAGTCATGGTGGTAGCAATAGTAAACAGCGTTTGAATCGCATTCGCCCGGTATTGGATGCCAGTGGCTTAGATGGTGCCGATGTGGTCATTGAGGCGGTGCTGGAAGATATAAACGTGAAGCGGAAACTATGGATTGAAGTGGGAAAATCGGTCTCAAAAGAGACACTGCTACTCTCCAATACCTCATCGCTGTCTATTACAGAGATGCAGCTTAGGCGTGCAAATGCTGGTCGCATTGCGGGACTGCACTTTTTTAACCCTGCTCCAAAGATGCCGTTGGTTGAAGTCATCGCAGGAGAGAAAACAACAGAGGAAACGCTGGATAAAACCTGTGCCCTGGCAACGTCATGGGGCAAGTTCCCGATCATCGTGGCGGATCGCCCCGGCTTTTTGATTAATCGTTGTTTGATGCCGTTTATGATTGCAGCTCTGAGGCTGGCAGAGGCAGGGCAGCACCCGGAACATATTGATGGGGCTCTCAAACATTTTGGTATGCCGATGGGGGCCTTTGAATTGGCAGATCGGGTGGGCTTGGATATTTGTCATCATGTTGGCGAGCATCTCTCTGAAGCCTTTGATTCGGTCCGTGCCATGCCTGACTTCTTTGAAAAAATGCTTGCCGATGGTCTGCTGGGTGAAAAGTCAGGCAAGGGTTTCTTTGTATATGATAAAGGTAAGCAGGGCAGCTTGAATCCGTCTTTGGTTAAATATTTGCCATCAGCGAAGAAACTGGAGCATGCGTTTGATGCAGATATGAAAATGGAGGCAGATGTTATGTCGGTAACGGCTATATCCGATGCCTGTCTGATTCCGATGTTGGTGGAAGCACTACACTGTTTGCATGAAAACGTAGTGGATGATCCGGAACATCTGGACGCTGCCTTTGTGTATGGCATTGGCTTTCCACCCTTTAGAGGCGGTTTGTTACATTATTTTGCCACGTTTGAACGCTTGCTATTGTCCGATAAAATAGCAGCTGCTGGTTTGAATTTGCCTGATAATATGGATGTGTTGAATGCCTTCCGCGCATAAGTCTGATTGCCCGGGTCTGATGCAGGCACAGCGAGCGAACTGTTTGCCTGACCTCTTATTATCATCACCACCGGAATGGCTGGATAAACCGCTACTGCGAAGCCGCCATAAGAATGGTGAATGGGTATCATGGTCACGTATTCGCGTGCAGCAATCGGTATTACGATTAGCGGCGTGGTTGGAGTCTGAAGGTATTCAACCGGGTGATCGGGTAGGGCTGTTGGGTCATAACTGTGCCGAATGGTTTATTGCCGATTTTGCTATTTTACGATTGGGGGCGGTGACTGTGCCCGCCTATTTCACGGATCCCTCTGAAGCGGTGCAATATGTATTTGATGATGCCGAAGTATCATTGGTACTGGTTGAAGAGGGTGATCAGTTAGACAAGCTCGATGGTATGATGGTGAAGCATAGAGCCTTTCACGGTATCGATAGTATCCGTACGATTATTGATGATGAAAGCTGGGATCATCGTTTACAATCGCCATGTCCAAAACGCGATGATCTAGCTACATTGATTTACACCTCGGGTACGACAGGGCACCCTAAAGGGGTGATGTTGACACATCATAATCTGTTGTCGGATGTGGCTGCTGGACTTGGCGGTGTAGAAGTCTTTCCTGATGATCTGTTTCTCTCCTTTTTGCCAACCTCACATGCATTTGAACGAACGGTTGGCCATTTTTTACCAGCGGCCAGTGGGGCTGAAATCGCGTATGCGGAGGACGTAACCACCTTGCTGCGGGATATGCCGGAAGTGCAACCAACGGTGATGGTATCGGTGCCGCGTCTGTATGAAAAAATTTATGCGGGTGTGCAATCCAAGTTGGCGGCGGGGCCAGCGATTAAACGGAGACTATTTTCTTTGGCGCAAAAGCTTGGTTTGGAACGTTTTGAATTAAGCATGCAGGGCAAGGAGCTGTCCGGGCCTAAAGCGTTGTTGTGGGGAGTGCTTGATAAAGTAGTGAATGCCAAGTTGCGAGAAAAAATGGGGGGGCATATTCGTGCATTTATTTCCGGTGGTGCAGCGCTGCATCCTGATATTGCCCGTTTTTTGCTGGCTGCAGATATCACCGTACTGCCCGGATATGGTCTGACTGAAACATCGCCTGTACTGAGTGTAAATGTGCAGTCGCTTATCAAACCGGCAACGGTTGGCCCTGCTTTGCCGGGGGTAATGTTGAAACTTGCCGATGATGGAGAGTTGTTGGTCAAAGGACCGATGGTGATGCAGGGCTACTGGAAGCAACCTGAAGCAACGGCTAAAGCCATGGATGCCGATGGCTGGCTTTATACCGGTGACAAGGTTGAGATGGATGATGATGGGTATATTACGATAGTAGATCGCAAAAAGGAGATCATGGTCTTATCCAATGGTGAAAATGTAGCTCCGGCAGTGATTGAACAACATCTCAATCAGGATCCATGTTTTCTGCAAAGCATGATCATTGCTGATAAAAGAGCTTATGTAACAGCACTTATTGTGCCTGATGAGGAGGCTATCAAGGTAGCATGGATGCTGGATCACCCACAGCCATTGCCCGAAGACTGGCGAGATGGTGCGCTTGCCTCAACGTGGTTCATGCAGCGTATTCATAATGACGAGCATGATCTTTCCAGTTATATGCAGGTGAAACAATTCCGTATGCTTGATGAAGAGTGGACACAAGCGAATGGTTTGTTAACACCAACCTTAAAACTGAAACGCCGTAACATTCATGAGCGTTATACAGATATCATTGAGGCTTTGTATGCCAAACCCGAGGATAAAGAACCGTTGGATGGTCATTTTCCGGATGCATAGGATATTGATCTAAAGAGGGGATCTTTGGCAGGGTAATAACATTAAAATATCTTGATTTTATTATCATTATTCAGCATTTTTTTACCGGCCGCGCCTGCGCATCCATGCGCTTGCGGCACAATGCATCCTGCACGTTACAGCGTTGCCCTAGAGTTACGCAAAGTAAAAACAAACAATATGTGTGATTTTGGTGCTCTCTCATGTTTCAATGACTGTTCTTTTTGCTCCATTACATTTTTATTGAGTTCTGTAATACAATCCTTTTGACTTTCTCTGCGGTGAATGCTTTTAATGCGATTACCTTGGGCGCTCTGGATTGAGCGGTGGACAAAATGTGTGCAGACGGTTCTGCTTAGACCCTATGAATGAAACATGTTTGATCGATAGCCAGTGGTTAGCACGGCAACCATATGAATCTGCCTGGCTGTTACTGCAGGCACGTGCTGATGCGGTGGCAGATGGAGGTGCTTCAGAAATCATTTTCAGCTGTGAACATGAGCCGGTATATACCACTGGTCGGCGTGGCGTGGATAATCGCTTGGGCGAGCTGTTGCCTGCTCCTGTTGTGCATTCAGATCGTGGTGGAGAGATGACGTTTCATGGCCCCGGCCAGCTTATGCTCTACCCCATTATTCATTTACGGCAACGAGGTATTGGTGTGAAGGCTTATGTGCATCTGCTGGAGCAATCCTGTGTCAATGTATTGCAATCACAGGGGATCGAGGCCGTGCGTCGTTGTGGTTTCCCCGGTGTATGGACAGGGCAGGGCAAAGTTGCGGCATTGGGCGTGCGTGTTACGCGTGGTGTGGCTTATCACGGCATGGCGCTGAATGTGGATGTTGATTCGGCATGGTTTGCAGCCATTAATCCCTGCGGTTTGCAGTCGGGTATTGTCAGCATGTCCCATTTCGTTGAGCCCTTGCCACTGCCTGAGCTGGCAGCAATATGGATGCAAAGTTTTAGTGATTTGTTGACCTCGCATGAGCATTAAAATGCTTAAAAGCTATTTACCGCAGAGTACGCAAAGTAAAGACAAAAACAGATGTAATTCGCATCACTTACTCTCCTGTTAGTCTTGTGTTTTTGATCATTGTACTGATTTTTCTGCGACAAGGTGAATTGCGCCCGTGCTAGAGAGAGCACCCTGAGGTGAACGCTGCGTCCTGAAGGTGAATGTGTTTACACAAGAGAGGCTCCCCTGGGGGATTGCGGTGAACGCTTTGAAATTTGGTTTTGTTACTTATCGGCGATGAATTTTTTAGGATGAGTCTCTGTTGGCGCGTTATGGCGAATAACTTCAAACCAACGTGGTGAGTGTGGATTGTCGTGCAGAGACTTGTGTTTTATCATGGAAAATGATGCTGGAAGTGTTTCTAACCATGAGATAACAGCATCAGTTTCACGCGCGCCGCCGGCATGGCCGGGGTAGGCCAGAATAGAGATGTGTCCATTGGGTGCGATGAGTTGAATCGATGCATTGAGCGCCTGAATGGTGGTGTTTGTCTGCGTGATGACTGTCTTGTCGGCCTGTGGCAGATACCCTAAATTGAACATGATCAGATTCACATTGCCAACAAAAGCATGCGGAATGTGTTCGAGCATCTCTTCATGGCCGCAACAGCATAGTGTAGTGTAATCACTGAGTTCGGCTTCTTTTAATCGTTTGAATGTGTTGTCGATGGCTTGTTTTTGGATGTCGAATGCGAATACCTGCCCATGATTCTGAATATGACGTGCAAGGAAGAGAGTGTCATGGCCGTTGCCTGCGGTGGCATCAATAGCGATATAACTATGTTGTCTGTCGTTGTCAGGCTTTTGTGTTGTGCTGCATGCGGCTTGAATGTGGGGGAGCAGGCTTCGATGCACACGTTCGGTCAATGAAAGTCGTGCCTGTGCTTTGGTGCGGGATTTTTTGAGGCTGTCCGATATCCTTATAATGTCAGCTTCATGGGGTATCGGCGTGCCATGGGTAAGATGATCCGTAAACACTTGCGCATAATGCGGGATAAGCATGGAGCCTTTGGAACCAAAACCATTGAAAATACCGAGCTGTGGTTTTTCTGGATGCAGGCCAATGAAGGGTTGTTTGTCCCGTGTGTTGGGGCGCACCCCTGCCTGTTGCCGGATAACATCAATATTTACGGGTGTAAGAAATAGTTTTTGCAGGCCGTTGAGTAGTTCTGTTTTTGCTGCTGGCGTGGCTTCGATCGTGGATAGGTTATGACTGTAGGTTGCGCCGGTTTTGTATTGACCATTGTGTAAAGGTAATAGCCATTTACCACCATTGATGATCTGTGTTGGTAATGCGCTATCCGAGGTGAGTGTCAGGATCTCACCTTTAGCCGGTTGAAAGGGTAACCATTTGAACCACGGGTTTGTTTGATCCATGAATCCCTGGCAAAAGATGATGCGCTTGGCATGAATGTGTTTCCATATCACACCGTTGGAAGTTATTTCTAAGTCAGCGAAATCAAAATGATCTGCGAAGTAGCTCTCCTGTTGTATGAAAAAGGTGCGTAAGCGATCCAGTAGTGCATTCGTATCCAGATATCCGGTTTGTTGTTGTTCGCACACGCCGTGAGGCGCACGTATTGAACCTATAGGCTCGATCTGTTGGCCTAGAAATGGCGTGTAAGCGTTGTCCTGACAGCGTTTGTAGAGCGATTGACGTTCTTTGTCATTGTTGAAAATGCGCAACATGGGTGTGTCGTGAAAGAATGCTTCATCAAATTGTGTCTCTAATGTCTGGTAACAGCGGCGTGCGCTTGGAATGATATGTGCAGCCTGCTCTTGTAATACCAGTCGCTGACCAGTGACGGGGTTGAATAAGCCTGCGGCCACACGAGATGCGCAAGGAGCAGTCTCATCACATACAATACTGATCTGTTGACCTTGCTGCATGAGTTGCCACGCAAGCAGTGAGCCAGCCAAGCCTTGGCCTATGATCAAAGTGTTGGTACAATGAATTGTTTTACGCATGGCAGTATCTTATGCATGAACAGGCTTTATTTACACTATTCATAAGAATCGCTATGGTTCGCGCCCTTTTGGCGATTCGTTGATTGGATATCCCTGTTTTCAGGAGGATGGCAATGGCCTTAACCAAGACACAATTAGAAGCTTTTGAGAAGCAGTTGACTGACTGGAAAAATGAGTTGGAACTCGGTCAAAGTGAAAACGTGCATGCAATGACAGAGCAGGACCAGACATCATTCCCTGACCCAACTGATCAGGCAAGCATGGAAACTGATCGCAACTTTGATCTACGTATCAAAGATCGCGAGCGTAAATTAATCAAGAAAATTAATCAGACCATCGAACGTTTGCAGGATGGTGATTTTGGTGAATGTGATTCATGCGGTGGTAACATCAGTGTGAAGCGTTTGCAGGCGCGCCCAGTTACAACCTTATGTATCGAGTGTAAAACAGCACAAGAACAGGAAGAGCGTACACGCTTAGACTGAATTATTATAAATAATTAATTAAAAAGCCTGCGTACTATCGCAGGCTTTTTTTTTGCCCTTTTAAAATGCGATCGCGCATGCTTAATTTCTGAAGCGGGTAATATTAATAGGAAGCGAATCCAACAAGTTTAGCTGTTATTCTAACAATGATTTTTGACGATGATCGTTATTCGTATGAACTATGATCTACCGCACACCATGTTGATTAAAATCATCTATACTGCACTTTATGGTATTGAAACGTGAATATCTGCCGCTGAAGTGGTAGAACTCTATCTGGAGAGTAGGTGGCTTCATTGGTGAGAGGACGTGATGTGATAAAAAAGATCAATAAAATCTGCGTATCGGCTGGCATATTCTGGATTGATGTGCCCGGTGCTGATCTTCGTGTTTTATGCGGATGCCCGGCTGATAGTGTCAAACATCTCATCCATTCGGGGCTGATTATTTCGGAAGAGGATCATGGTATCACCTATGAAACCGGCCCGAATGCCATACTCCTATCTGATAGCATGTTGCAAAAAGGCAACTTTGCAAACATGTCCGAATTCCCTGTCCTGCAAATGTTATATAACCAGGGCATGTTATTGCCGAACCATCCGAACAATACTGGTATTAAACCAATTCTGATGGGGGAAAAAGAGCAGATTCATGCTCAAATGAAATATATTTATAGAGGCAACTATGGCTTAGTTTCAATCGAAGAGCTGATGGGTGCCGGTGTAAGCGAGCATGATGCGGAAGAGATGATTCACATGAAGAAGGCCTTTGCCTTTGGCGCTATTCGTGAATCGGAAGAGATTCTGGATACCTGCATCATCGAAAGTGAACGCGTGGAAATACGCAATGGCCTGGCGGTCAAGCGCATTGGTTTCAACCGGTTTGAATTTTATTATGAGGATGAAGCGGTCACTATTGACCTTAATTTAACACCCGATGAACAATACACATCAACGTTTTCGCTCGGTTTTCATAACATTAAAAGAGAATATTTTTCAGTGATCCATTCTGGTGAGGGTGATGGTTGGGATGTGCATCGGCCTTCAATGTCTTCCATTATTATGTTCCATGGAAAGATTTATTTGATTGATGCCGGCCCCAATCTGCCCGAGACACTGACAGCACTTGGTATTGGTATGAACGAAATTGAGGGGGTCTTTCACACTCACTCACATGATGACCATTTTGCAGGTCTGCCTGCCTTGATTCGCACGGATCGACGTTTGAAATATTTCGCCACTAAATTGGTGCGTACCTCCGTAACGAAGAAAATGAGTGCGTTGCTCAGTATGGATGAAAGTCGTTTCGCAGATTACTTTGAGATACATGATCTGGACTTTGATCGCTGGAATGATGTGGATGGCCTGGAAGTAAAACCCATTTTCTCTCCGCATCCGGTTGAAACAAATATATTTATATTCCGCGCACTGTGGGAAAATGGATACCGTAGTTACGGCCATTTTGCTGATATATCGTCCTTTTGCGTGATGCAGTCGATGCTATCAAAAGAAGGGGCCGAGGATGGCATATCTCAATCCTTTTATGATAAAGTGAGAGAGGATTATTTAACGCCGGTTGATATTAAGAAAATTGATATTGGTGGTGGTTTGATTCACGGCAATGCTTGTGATTTTAAGGATGATGAGTCGAATAAAATTATTCTTGCCCATACGGCATTGGCGCTGACCGATGAACAAAAAGAGATCGGTTCGGATTTGCCTTTTGCCTCTGTCGATGTGTTGATTCCTACGCATCAAAACTTTGCCATGCAACGGGCATATACATTCTTATCTGATGATTTCCCATCTGCACCCAAACATCAATTGCGCAGCCTGTTAAATAGTGAAATGGTTACTATTTTACCGGGTACGATCATGATAAAAGATGGTGTTGTGAATGATTATCTCTACCTGGTGTTATCAGGTTCAGTTGAAATGATTGACTCCAAACATCATACCAAGGTGAAGTTATATGCAGGTTCGTTATTGGCTGAATTATCAGCCTTGCAGCGCTGCCCTGCTTCGCATACCTACCGTAGTGAGAGTTTTGTACAGGCGCTTAAGATTTCAAGTCAACTCTATGCTGACTTTGTGCGATTAAATGCCCTCTATGATGATATTGAGCGCTTGGGTGAGAGTTGGCACTTTTTGGAAAATTTACCGTTGTTTGATGAAGCAATTTCTTATATTACCTTAAATCAAATCGTCGATCAGATTAAGCTGGATGTTTATCCGGCCGATCATTGCTTTGATATACAAGATAAGCAGCTCTACCTGGTGAAAAGTGGCAAGGTTCATGTAGGAGTAGAGCCAGTACTGGAAACGATAGAAGAGTGGGGCTTCTTTGGTGAAGCATCCATCTTTTTTAATGATATTCGCTACCCTGAAATTCGCACGGCGGAACGATCAGAAATTTATTCGATTCCGATTGATATCATTAAGCATATTCCTATTTTGAACTGGAAGTTATTTGAACGACATGAAAAGAGGGAGAAGTTGTATTCCCACACATTATAGCGGTTAGCTAGTCGTCAGTTTCGGCATTGTGATACACTTTTTGTACATCATCACAGTCATTGAGTGCATCAAGCAATGCTTCAAATACCACTGCATCTTCACCGCTGATATTGGTGATGGTTTGCGGCTCCTGAGAAATATCTTCAACCTCAAATGTAATGTCGGGTGTGCTTTCTGTTAATGCTGTTTTGACTTTAAAGAATTCAGTGTGCGGAGCTAATACCGTGATCATACCCTCTTCCAATTCAATATCGCTGACATCAATATCGGCCATCATCAGTGTTTCCAGCACAGCCTCTTCATCATCACCTTTGAACACGAAAACGGCCTGATGATCAAACATGTGTGCAACAGCCCCGGGGCCACCCAGTTTACCGCCGTTTTTGTTGAAACATTGACGTACATCATTGTAGGTACGGTTGTTATTATCGGTCAGACAATCCACGATCATCATGATGCCGGCAGGGCCGAAACCTTCATAGCGAGCGCTGGCAAAATCTTCACCAACACCACCTTCAGCCTTATCCAGGGCATTTTTAATCACATGAGCGGGCACCTGATCTTTCTTGGCGTTATCAATGATGCGGCGCAGCGATAGATTGCCATTGGGATCCGTGCCGCCACTTTTGGCGATAACATAAATTTCTCTTCCATATTTGGAATAAACCTTGGTTTTAGCACCGGCGGTTTTGGCCATAGATTCTTTTTTGTTTTGATATGCTCTGCCCATATTATCGCTCTCTCTTTATGATTTTAGGAAGCGATCAATATTTGTCGCTTGCTCTGCGGCATTGCCGATATAACTGGCGGGTGTCATCTCTAACAAGCCCTGTTTGGCATCTGCGGGAATATCGAGTGTGCCAATAAAATCGCGCAGGCGTTCAGGGGTGATGCCGCTGCCACGCGTTAGTGCTTTCATTTGCTCATAAGGGTTTTCCAGACCATAACGGCGCATCACGGTCTGCACTGCTTCACCAAGCACTTCCCAACTGGCATCAAGATCGGCATTGATGCGATCAGCATTGAGTTCAAGTTTGCTGATGCCTTTTTGAGCAGAGCTATAAGCCAGTATTGAATAACCAAAACCAACGCCCAGATTACGCAATACAGTGGAGTCGGTCAGGTCGCGCTGCCAGCGGGAAATGGGCAGTTTCTGTGCCAGATGAGACAATACTGCATTGGCTAAACCGAGGTTGCCTTCAGCATTTTCAAAATCGATAGGGTTCACTTTATGCGGCATGGTGGATGAACCGACTTCACCGGCGATCACTCTCTGTTTGAAGTAGCCCAGTGATACATAGCTCCAGATATCACGGCAGAAATCAATCAGGATGGTGTTGAATCGTGCTAATGCATCGTTGAGCTCGGCAATATAATCATGCGGTTCAATTTGAATGGTGTACGGGTTCCAGGTGATGCCAAGTGATTCGACGAAGCCCTGTGCAATGGCAGCCCAATCAAGTTCAGGGTAGGCCGCCAGATGTGCATTGTAGTTGCCGACGGCGCCATTGATTTTGCCTAAAATCGGTGTTGCCGCAATTTGATCTAGGGTGCGCTGCATGCGGTAAGCGACATTGGCCCACTCTTTTCCCATGGTGGTCGGGCTGGCTGTCTGCCCGTGGGTGCGCGCCAATAGTGGTTGAGCAGCATATGCTTTAGCGCCATCCGCGAGGCTTTCTACAATGCCATTGAGTGATGGTAGCAATACTGTGTCGCGTGCTTCTTTTAACATCAGTGCATAAGAGAGGTTATTGATATCCTCTGAAGTGCAGGCGAAATGGAAAAACTCGGACACAGCAGCCAACTCGTTGTGGTCGGCAACTTTTTCTTTGAGCAGGTATTCCACGGCTTTCACATCGTGGTTGGTGGTGGCTTCAATCGTTTTCACACGCAGCGCATCGGCTTCACAGAAATCGGAGACAATGCTATCGAGAAACGCATTGGCATCAGCAGAGAAACTCGCAACTTCAGTGATATCTTTGTTGGTGGCCAACATTTGTAACCAGCGGACTTCAACTGTAACACGTGCTTTGATCAGGCCATATTCACTGAAGATCGGACGTAGCTCAGCGGTTTTGCTGGCATAGCGACCATCCAGTGGCGATAGGGCGGTAAGAGGTGAAACCTGCATGATAACTCCGGTTGTTGTGCAGTAGTGGTTAATTGAAAGGTCGCGAAAGATACACGGAACTCACCTTTTTCCAAAGCCCATATCGGATATTGGGCAGGCTAATCGCATAAAAGCATGCGCCGCATAGAAAGGTAAAAAGCAATTTACCGCAGAGTCGCAGAGTACGCAGAGGCCGTTCATGCGCATCCATGCGCCCACGGCATTGAGGCATCCTGCCCGGCAGAAAATCGAATAAATAAAAGAGTAGATCATCGCTTCCAGTATGCTATCTGTTTATAGCTACAGGTGGTCGAACAAAACGCATTTATTCTATAATCTGTTGTCACGTAAGCTGGCAATGGATGAAGTGCAGCAGTCGCGCCTGCATCTGGCTCGCAAGGTTGAAGAACGTACTCAAGAGTTAAAAAAACCATGAGCCAGCTCTATCAAGCCCAGAAGATGGAAGCCATCGGTACACTGGCCAGCGTCATTGATCTGACGTGTACCTGCTCTGAAGAAAAAATCCTGGTGCACTGGAATGACACGCAGCTACAGCAGGTGCTGCTCAATCTGATCACCAATGCCAGCCATGCGCTTACAGGTGTGGTGGGGCCGATCATACAGATTGAACTAAACCTGTTCAGCAATAATCAGGCGTTCAGGGATATGCGGGATGGATGTACCTAAAAACAAGAAAAGCCTTGAAAACGTTATGTTTTCAAGGCTTTATGTTTGGTTGCGGGGGCTGGATTTGAACCAACGACCTTCGGGTTATGAGCCCGACGAGCTACCACTGCTCCACCCCGCGT
>JAUZQJ010000027.1 GCA_030951045.1 Mariprofundus sp. | reverse complement strand
CGGACGCTATCGCCCTCGCGGAATGACGGGATATCGTCACGTAGCTGATCCTTAGTTACATCATCCAGTGCACGCATTGTTTTGCCTCCGAAACTTGTGTCAGTTTTACTAGCGCCGCAAACGATCCAAATATATCGCTAGTGCACCCCTGACAGAAAGGTGGCGCACTTTACCCACACCTTCGATGGGTGACAACCATCCATTTTCTTCCGGCAAGTTTTTCAGATCTAATCCCCAGCCTGTTCCGAATACAATGAGATGTTTCCCTCCCAATTCCAATAACTTAGAAGGATCAATGCAATTAACTTCAGGTGGCGTAGCCGAAGTGTACCAAAGCTGGTAATCGTCTTCATCGAGTATTTCCTGCAATGAATACACACATCGAACTGCTTGTAACATCGTTTTTCGGGCTGGGTTTCTCTCACCACCAGCCCCGCTTAGATAATAATTTGTCATATCACCAAGCAGGGCATGCATGCCGGCAGCAGGATGCACAAAATAGACCGGTCCCACATCATAAAAGGCACAGGTCCGGGCAAAGTCATGCACATCAATGGAGGTGATGGCGGTCGTACTGGTTTCGCCATGACGATTTAAGATAGGATAATGCAACAGAGCAACAGCGATTTCCGACATTAGTCATTCACCTTCTTGCCCTGCACTGCCGGCATGGATGCCGCCGATGCATTTTTTGCAGCATGCCGACGTTGCTTCTGTTTTAAATTATGTGCATTGGTCACATGAATTTGATGTAATGCATTGAAAACCATCAAACCTATCAACACACCTATACACTGCATCAACCAATCCATACGTACACTCAGCAAAGGATGCGCATGCGAAGATAAAAACACCGCCATTGTTTCCACGCCCACCTTGGTGACAAACAACAGAAACAATACGATGCCTGTCCAATAACCCAATGAGAATCGTCTGGTCTCGAGTATCAGAAACCAGATTCCCATCATTGCTATCACTGCAGCCACACCAAATGCCCCTCTATATACGGTGAAGCCGGGCACCATAATGAACATTAAACCAGTCATTGCAGGCATCGCAATCAGCAGACTCAATGCCACCTGGTACTCTTTTGCAAAACGCCTGACAACCAAGCCCATTACCGCAATAATGACACTGTTCATAATCAGGTGAGAAAGTTTGAAATGTGTGAGCTGCGCTGTCCACAGTCGCCAGTATTCTCCCCCTGCAATGGCCTCCCGATTCAAATCCAATGTAGAAATATTATGTGGTGCTAAAAAAAACAGTGCCCAACATAGCAGCGCAAACACAACACCTATCATTTAAAGATTCAAAACCTTCAGCTGTTTGCCTGATCAAGCCCGAAAGCGGTATGCAATGTACGCACAGCCAATTCGATATACTTCTCTTCAATCACCACTGTCACTTTGATTTCACTGGTCGTGATCATCTGAATATTGACGCCTTCTTTAGCCAACACATCAAACATATCCTTCGCCACACCAGCATGCGAACGCATACCAACACCAATCACGGATACTTTAGCAACGCCATCGTCACCTTTGACAACTCGCCCCTGCATCTGCTCACAAAGCATGTGCATTATTCCCATGGTCTGTTTGTAATCACTGCGTGGTACGGTAAATGTAATATCAGTAAAACCCTGCTCTGAAACATTCTGTACGATCACATCGACATTCACGCCGGCATCAGCAATAGGCCCAAAGACATTGGCTGCAATACCCGGCTGATCAGGAATTCCCATAATAGTGATTTTGGCCTCATCCCGATTGTAGGCCACTCCGGACACTGCTGCTCTCTCCATTGTTTCATCCTCTCCAACTACCATCGTGCCTTGCACCGGCTCAAAACTGGAGCGCAAATGCAGAGGCATCTGAAAACGCATGGCCAGTTCAACCGAACGCGTTTGCAACACCTTTGCCCCTAAAGATGCAAACTCCAACATCTCTTCATAACTAATTTTATTCATCTTCTGTGCTTTGGGCACCATACGAGGATCGGTCGTATAAATACCATCCACATCCGTATAAATATCACACACATCTGCATCAACGGCAACAGCCAGCGCCACAGCAGATGTATCTGAACCACCACGTCCCAATGTCGTGATATTCCCCTTTTCATCCATCCCTTGAAAGCCAGTCACCACAGGCACTTCTCCGGCCTCCAGATGTGCTATCAAATGTGCGCTTTCCACATGCTTGATACGGGCACGCACATGATCCCCGCTCGTTACAAAACCAGCCTGGCCACCATTATATGAATATGCAGCAATGCCGCGCGCCTGCAACTCAATCGCCAGCAGGGCAGCACTAACCTGCTCACCCGTTGCCAGCAGAGCATCCATCTCACGCCCCTTCGGTTGCTCACTCACCTCTTTAGCCAACGCTAACAGGCGGTTGGTTTCTCCACTCATAGCAGAAACCACAACAGTCACCTGCACACCACGCTCAAGCTCTGCCTGCACAATATCGGCTGTTTTTTTAATACGCTCAATAGAACCTACCGACGTACCACCAAATTTTTGCACAACGCGCATTAGTTTTCACCCTCAGCCGGCGCAACGGTAGCAATGCCTATTTTACTCATATGCAATCCACGCAATGTATCCAGCACAAACACCACACGTTTATGGTGTGTCTCAGCATCGGCACGCAGCACCACGCGCATATTCGGGTCGCCCTTTGACAGATTCAAAATACGTTTACGCAAGCCAGCATCCGCAACAAGTTTATCCTCAATATAAAAGCCGCCCTTGGCATCAATACTTACCGTCACCTGTTTAATGTCCTTTTGCTGCACAGTTGCTTTGCTCGATGGCAAATCAAGCTTAAGACTAGAGTTTACATTAAAGGTTGTTGATACCATGAAAAAAATAAGCATCAAAAAAACGACATCAACCAGCGGCGTGATATCCACCAGATAATCGATACGCTTTTTAGGGCGCAGATTCATGCA
>JAUZQJ010000026.1 GCA_030951045.1 Mariprofundus sp. | reverse complement strand
GCCGCTTCCACAACATTGCCTATCGGCACAATCACCTTGGTAAAGCCCTGATCACGAGCAAACAACACCAGAGGTAACACCCCGCGCACACTGTTGAGCCGCCCATCCAATGCCAGTTCGCCAATAAGAAACACATCATCTTTTGCCAAGCTTGTTGCACTACGCATGACCTGAGCGGAAGCCATCAACAAACCAATCGCAATGGCCAGATCAAAATGTGAGCCATCTTTACGTTTATCTGCGGGTGCCAGATTGACTGTAATGCGGCGCAAAGGAAACTCAAAACCAGAATTGGTCACCGCCGCCCGCACCCGATCACGCGCCTCACGTACTGCCCCCTCAGGCAAACCTACCAATGACCAACATGGTAATCCGCGTGAGAGATCCACCTCAACATCCACAGCTTCTGCATCAAGTCCGCGAATAGAGGCACTGCATAATCTGGCTAACATGTGTTAATTGTAGACCATCGGCAGCGTTATAACAGAAAAACTCAGCTTGCAAGGTCATCTATCCACCGGCTCACTACGATCACCCTAAGTCCGACAGGCTCCCCGTAGTTTTTCTAATGTCATATCAACATCAGCCGGGTTATAACCAAACGGCCCTTGCTGACCACAATACACAACCCGATCTTCATGGATAATATATAATCTGATAGGCCATGAGTTGTATGCCTTTAACAACGAATCTTGCATGGAATCAAGTACAAGTGGCATATCAAAGTGCTTCTTTTCCATAAGCCACTCTGCCATTTTTTCATAAGCGTTTGGATTTCACTTATGCGCTTTCTATGATGCGGGCAGCTATAAGAAGCAAAATTTAAAACGAGTAATTTTTCTCCAAAAAAGGAGGAGAGAGCAACTGCTTCACCTTGCATTGTGATCACGGTTCCATCGGGCGCTTTACTGCCTACAGGTACGCCTTCTCGCCCCCGTGTCCAGCGTAGAAATGCCTGGTCAGCGGAACTATTCTTTTTATCTCCGGCTAAGCCTGAAAGAGGCATAGTGATGGCTTGAAGTATGATGGCACGCTTGATTTCAACAGGAATTTTAGCTCCCTTATAAAGGATGCGAACAGGCCCTACAGAACCGACCAACAAGAAGAGTGCGCCCAAAACAAACATAGCACCTCTATATTGTGGCGGTATTACTTCATGCGATAACAGATACAGGCCGGAAGAGAACAACAATGTAATTCCAATCACAACAAGGAAAACGCTCAATAATCGAAGCACTAAATATGCTGGTGTTTTCAAGCTATTTCCCCTTCATTGAATATGCATAACGCCTCAATAACCGGCCCGATTTTGCTGCCTCAGGCGCAACGTTGATCGACCTCTTAGCCGTCACTTTACTCCATTGTAGTGTAGTACAACTCAGGCAGGATCAGAATTATCATCGCTCTTGAGCTCGGCAAATTTCGCTGCCATTGTGGGATTTTTTTTGGTTAATTTTTTAACGGTTAAGTCGTCGGCCTTGTTGTTGGCCAGACGCAGATTGTTTTCAGAACCAAGCAATGCATCCTTGGTCTTCTGAAGATGGTCGATAGTTTTGTCGATCTCCTGAATAGCTGTTTTAAATTTTTTGGATGCCAGTTCGTAGTTCCGGGCGAAACCTGTCCTGAACAGATCAAGCTCGCTCTCAAAATTTGTAATATCAACATTCTGCGCTTTCACTATCGCTAACTCAGTTTTGTATTTCAGTGAGTTTTGGGCGGCGTTTCGCAACAATGTAATGATCGGAATAAAAAATTGCGGTCGGATAACATACATCTTTGGATAGCGGTGAGACACATCGACAATGCCTGAATTATAAAGTTCGCTATCAGGTTCAAGAAGAGATACGAGCACCGCATATTCACACTGTTTTTCATTACGATCCTTGTCGAGTTCTTTAAGAAAATCTTCGTTTTTCTTCTTGGTCGCTGTTTCATCATTTTCATTCTTCATCTCAAACATAATCGAGACAATCTCAGTGGCCGACTCATTTAAATCACGAAAGATGTAGTCGCCCTTGCTACCACTGCGCGCATCGTTGTCTTTTTCAAAATATGCTTTGGGAAATGCGGTTGCGCGAATACGATTAAATTCGGTTTCGCAGTGTTGCTCAAGGGTTTCTCCCACCATCTTGGTTGACAGGCGAGCCTTCATATCTCTGAGGCGCCCAATCTCGTCTTCACGGTCCTTAATCTGCGTCTCATATTTATCTTTGAGCGATTTCTCAGCCAGCTGCTTCTCTAACATTGCTCGGTCCAGGTCACTTTTCAATTGATCGCGTCCCTTCTCGACCTCATTCACCGCCTCGGAGATTGCATGCTTCTGCGCAACCTCGTTTGCCCTGAGCTTTGCCGTTAGCGCTTGAATCTCTGTATCCTTTTTAGCAGAGCTGTCTTGAATTTGGTTTGCGTGCTCTGCTTCAGCTAAGGCCAAAGCAGCTTCGTTAGTTTGCCCTGCCCGCTTTAGTTCACTGGCCAATGCATCGCGTTCTTTTTCAACAGCTTTCAGAGCCTCAGCCACAGCAAGTTGCTGCGCAAGCTCACCAGCATCTAATGTTGCCTTCAACTTTTGGATTTCAGAGTCCTTGTCTGCTGCTGCTTTCTGCATTTGGCTGCCGACTTTTTCCTTGGCAAGTTCAACAGCATTGATCTTATCTTTCTCGGCCAACGCAAGCCTTTCATGCAACTGCTGCTCAAATTCACTATCGCGAACCTGTTTCAGAATATTTGCATACCCAGCCTCATCAATTTTGAATGCTTTCTTACAGTGGGGACAGATGATTTCGTGCATGACTATATATCCTCTATTTTCGCAATTTCCCTAAGTGACGGTTAACGATCTGCATGAGGGACGCAAGCGTTATAACCATCCCTATCTATGCCGTGCTTAGATCTTTTCCTATAGGCAGGTGCAGATTCATCAACGCCTGTATGGCAAGCATGCTCTAACCATAGACCATCATCAAAACAAATTCATTGATCCTTATTTCACCCCACTCCATATGCATGCATTAACATACTTTTCACGTTTCACATCTAAGCTTCGAAAGGTATTATTGCGGCATTGAATCATCGTTTATCGGCATCTTTTTTGCTTAGTTATCAGCATGAAGAGTAATCAATATTTCTATTCGTATATTCATGTGCATAACAACCCATTACACGCACACTCCGAGGTTCCACATTGTCTGACACAATGATTCTGGTCATCAATACCGGCAGCTCTTCCATCAAGATGGCATTGATAGACATGCCATCAGAAACACAACTGGCTGAAGCGATGGCAGAGCGCCTCGGTGATCAGAAAGCATCCCTGTCGCTAAGCCTTCATGGCAAAACAGAGCAGATAAATATTGCCGGTGCCGATCATGAAATGGCCATGCAACAGATGCTCGATGCGCTGTTTGCGCGCGTGGATAAAAATAGTATTGCAGCGTTTGGACACAGGGTTGTACATGGCGGTGAAAAATTCATCGCACCAACCGTACTTAATGCAGCAGTCATTGCAGAAATTGAAGCACTGTCACGTTTGGCTCCACTGCATAACCCTGCCAATCTATTGGGCATACGCGCTGCGATAAAACAGTTACCGGATATCCCGCATATCGCTGTGTTTGATACCGCTTTTCATCATGCTATGCCTGAACACGCCAGTCTCTATGCTGTGCCCTATCACTGGTACACCGAATATGGCGTGCGCCGTTATGGCTTTCACGGTACCAGTCATCACTATGTTGCCCAGCAGGCTGCTGCAATGCTCGGGCGTAAGATTGATGCATGCAATATCATCACTGCCCATCTGGGTAATGGCTGCAGCGCCACTGCCATTAAGAATGGCATCAGTGTAGATACCACGATGGGTATGACACCTTTGGAAGGCCTCGTTATGGGTACTCGCAGTGGCGACATTGATCCGGGACTACATGACTATATTGCCCGCCAGAGTGGCAATTCTTTAGAAACTATCACCGACACACTCAACCGCGAATCAGGGCTACTGGGCATTTCCGGCCAGAGCAATGATATGCGCACACTGCTGGATGCGGCCGCTAAATATGATGACGATATGCACAATCAGACATACAAGCGGGCGGCGCTGGCAGTGGATATGTTCTGCTATCGGCTAGCCAAATCACTAGCCGGACTAAGCGTGGCACTGGGATCTATCGATGCCATCGTCTTCACCGGCGGTATTGGTGAGCACTCCAGCCCTATTCGTGCTAAAACAGTAGCACAATTATCGCTGTTAGGTGTTAGTATCGATGCCGAAAAAAATGACGAGCACGGTAAGCATTCAGATGGTTTCATCAACAGCGCGACAGATTCCATTCCTGTGTTGGTGATCGCAACCAATGAAGAGAAAATGATTGCCCGTTATGTCAACAATGTTTTAACCCGAGAGGAACACCAATCATGAGTCACGCCTTTTTCCTGGCTTCCACAGGAGCCGGTGCCGGTTTAACCACCGTCAGCCTTGGACTCGTTCGCGCACTGGACCGACTTGGCATTCGCACCAGTTTTTATAAACCCTTTGCACAATTGCATGAAGGTGACCAGGGGCCTGAACGTTCAACGCTGCTGATTGAACACATGACAGGTATTAAACCACCGCACCCGATCAGTTTGAGGCGTGCCGAGTCCCTGCTTGGTGCCGGGAAACTGGGTTTACTGATGGAAGAGGTAGTTGCCTTGTATCGGCAGAGTGCGCGCCACGCTGATGTGGTGATTATTGAAGGTCTGGTTGCTGATAGTCACGCCGGTTATGCCACACGGCTCAATGTTGCAGTGAGCAAAGCACTCGATGCGGAAGTGATTCTGGTGGCAAAACCTGAGCCGGATATGGAAGAGTATATCGATATTTCCGCCAACGCATTTTCCGATGATAACGGTACAGCATTGATCGGTACGATTCTCAACAAGGTGGGTATGCCCAACGATAAACAACCGACCCTGTTGATGGCTGATGGTCTGCAGTCTGATACCGCACAGCCTATTCCATTAGAATCAGAGCTACTGCCGATTGATGCCATACAAGCAACAGACATGGTTCACAAAAATCATTTTTCACAACATCCCCTGTGCCAGACACTAAGCAGTAAACCATTTCATTTTATCGGTGCTATTCCATGGCAACATCCACTCACCGCTTTACGCATGTGTGATGTCGCCGCCTATCTCGATGCGGAGATTCTAAACGAGGGCTATTTGCAGGAGCGGCGCGTAGAGCGCATGGAACTCTGTGCTCGCACTCTGGTCAACACACTCAGTGTGTATCAACCACACACCCTGCTCATTTTTCCGGGCGATCGTGACGATGTGTTTGTCGCAGCATGTATGTCTGCCATGAACGGTGTACGGCTGGCCGGCATCCTGCTGACAGGTGGGCTCAAACCGCATCCACGCATTCTGGCCCTGTGTCATCAGGCCATTCAAACAGGCATCCCACTACTGCTGGTGGAAGGCACCTCATTCAATACCGCTGCAAAACTGATCAACATGCCGCCGGAAGTAGCCGTGGATGATCTTGACCTCATCAATAAGGGCATGGACCATGTTGCCGATCATCTGGATGCAGACTGGTTAAAAGCACGCTGTGCGATCGAGCGTAAACCACGTCTCTCCCCTGCTGCATTTCGTTATCAGCTTATCCAACAGGCCAGCAAAACAAAACGGCGCATTGTACTGCCTGAAGGTGAAGAACCACGCACTATTATGGCCGCCTATCAATGCCAGCAGCGCGGCATCGCAGAGTGTATCCTGCTCGGGGATCCTGAGCGAATTCATCAGGTCGCAGCCTCACAGGGCATCGCATTGGATGATGTCCGCATTATCAATAAGGCTGATGTTATCGAAGACTATATCGAACCGATGGTCGCCTTGCGTCAACACAAAGGTATGACCCGCGCTATCGCTAAAGATCAACTGCAGAGCCGTATAGCACTCGGCACAATGATGCTGGCACTCGATGATGTGGATGGACTGGTAGCAGGTGCGCTGCACTCAACCGCCAACACTGTGCGTCCGGCTTTCCAGTTGATTGGCACCAGCGCATCAGCTGAACTGGTTTCCTCCATCTTTTTCATGTGCCTGCCTGATCAGGTGGTCGTATATGGTGATTGCGCCATTAATCCCGATCCAAATGCGGAACAACTGGCCGATATTGCCATTCAAAGTGCCGATTCAGCCACCCGCTTCGGACTCGATTCGCGAGTCGCTATGATCAGTTACAGCACAGGTGAATCAGGCACAGGTCTTGATGTGGATAAAGTACGTCAGGCCACTCAGATCGTTCGCCAGCGCAGGTCAGACCTGCTTGTTGATGGGCCACTGCAATATGATGCAGCAGCCATAACCTCGGTAGGCAAAAGCAAAGCACCCGATAGTAAGGTAGCAGGTAAAGCCAACGTATTTATATTCCCCGATTTGAATACTGGCAACACCACCTACAAAGCGGTTCAGCGTAGTGCCAGCGTAGTCAGTATCGGTCCGATGTTGCAGGGCTTACGCAAACCGGTGAATGATCTATCGCGCGGCGCAACGGTTGAAGATATTGTTTATACCATTGCATTAACCGCGATTCAGGCAGGTTAATCGGTAGTGATCAAGTTGATCTGTTTTTCCCTTTGAATGTGCGCCATAATGCATTCACACATTTTTTCATGGCCAGATAAAATGGTTTTCCAAGCAATAACAGACTAGTAAAAAAACAGACTTCCGCAACTACCAGCACCGCTGCTGTGGCAACAGCAATGGTTTCAACATCACTATCCACTACAAAGGGCAAGGCAAACGGCACTGTCCACAATACCCATGAGAACCAGAACAAAAACAGGCCAAACAGTCGCTTCATCTTCTGTTTGGCATCTGCTTGATTATTCAACCGATTTCATGACCTGAATGAAAGATCACCGTATGGGTTGGATATTCCAAACCTTCCAGCGGCAGTTGCGATTCATAGGCTGCAACCTTCTCCCTTTTTGCATTGGTCTCAGGATGTTTGGCAATCAGGAATGAGCAGATATCACAATACTCCTCAATCGAAATATCATAAGTGCCGATACGGCGACCAAGCGCGATAATCTCTTCTTTATCCGCACCAATCAGTGGCGGCAGCAGCGGTAGATCAGAGGCATCATAAATGGCGTGGATATTGGCCAGCGTCTGACTGGCAACCTGGCCCAACGAATCACCAGTGACCAATGCCTGACCGCGCTCTTCACGCGCAATCAGTGCAGCAGAGCGAATCATCTGGCGTTTATAGATGATCATACGATATTCAGCCGGCACCAGTGCAATAGCATGACGCTGAAATTCTTCCAGATCGATCATATACAGCTTTACCCTGCCCTGATAACGCGACACCTGAGCAGCCAGATCTTTGATCTTGGCAAAATCACGATTGATGGTGCTGTTATAGAGATGCACCAACACCACTTCCATGCCACGTTTCATCATCGTATACGCTGCTACCGGTGAATCGATACCGCCGGAGAAAAGTACCACACCACGACCTGATGTACCCACCGGCAAACCCCCAATCCCCTGGATTTTACGGGTATAGATATAGACCGATTTTGCACCGACTTCGACACGCACATCGATCTCAGGATGATCAAGGTTCACAGACAATTCCAGTTTGGTTTTAAGGTAGCCCCCCACCTCAAAATTCAATTCAGGTGAAGTGATCGGAAACCCTTTATTACTGCGCCTGCTACTCACACGGAACGGTTTACCCGCCACATGTTCTCCGAAATCTTCCAATACCGCAGCTTTGGCCGCTTTTTGAATTGTCGCCAATTCCGGTTTGCACTCATGCACCACCGAGAAGTTACGAATACCCGGCAATAGTGCCAACAGATCCAGTAACGCATCGGAGATCACTTCAACATCAGCCGTCATGCGACCATGTTCGCGGTAAAAACCATTCGGTTTCAACACAGGTTTAATCACCCGCTTAATGTTTTGTGCCATTTTGCGCTCAAACGTGGAACGGTTTTTGCCTTTTAACGAAAGCTCACCGAAATGAAATAAAATCTTAGCCATAGCCGCGCAACCTAATTACTTGCATCAGAAGTTACAGTCATTTCATAGATTCGCTTTGAACAAAGAGATTTAACCTTAGATCCCAACACTAAGACTCGCCACTTTACATCAAAAACAATTCAGAAATCACCAATGTATGAAAGCCTATAAAAATCGTAAACGCTATATTCAGAACAACACCAGCCAGAAAATATTGTAGCAACTCCGCCTGAAATCCTGCTTTGCCATAATTATAAATCGCATAACCGGGAATCAGCCCCCATATAGAGAACCCGATTGCACCCACCTGCCTGTATTTAGACAAGTGGAAATCGCTAAACGCATGGGTACTACCTCCACTGAATCCTTCCGCACAAAACAGGCTCGCCATCCGGCAGCCCTTTCTGTTTTAAGGGCTGTCTCTTTATTCGCTTCACCCCCATTGATCCCGATCATGAGGAAGGTTACGCTAGCCGCAAAGGTTGGCGGCAGTCAGAAGCGAGCTCCAAGGAGACAAACTGCCACCCTCCCCCTCTGACGGAGACAGTGATGCCAGATATGGAAAAAAACAACAATATGTCCGATTCAACGCTCATTGATAAGGAACATTGCAACAGTTCTCTGGACGATGGGGATATGTCGGAGTCGATGTCCGAGAGTAAAGGCAATGCGACGACCATACTGCGCTATATGGCAATCTCCTTCGTGATTGGCACGCTAGTGTTCATTGTGATGGCTTATAGCCTACAGTACTTCCAGATGCACCATGGCTCCAGCTTCTTCGACCACCATTCCGGAAACCAATAGCAATCTAGCAACCCCCTTCGAAAGCCGCACATCCAGCAGGAACGGATCTGTTTATTTTATCCATTCCGTTATTTTCATTAATAGTTTTGGAATCTGCACAGGTTTATGTAGCGAGTCGCTGTTGTTGATCGAAGCTGCTGCATCCAACTGGGTCTGCTCACCATAACCGGTCTGGAAGATAATCGGGACATTGGCATTCATGGCACGAATCTCCTTCGCCGCCATCACCCCACCTTTGTTTGGCATCACCACATCCATCAGTACAAGATCAATGTCATCACTATAGCGCTTATAGGTTTCCACTGCCTGCTCACCATCTACTGCCTGCAACACCTTGAAACCATTATGCTGCAACACTTCAGCCAGCACATGACGCAATTCCCGCTCATCATCGACCAGCAATACCACCTGACCAGCCCCATCAACTGCTGCCTCACCGACACCAGTCACATCAGCGGCTTTTTGCGCATACTCCGGCAGCCATATCGAAATGGTCGTGCCTTCGCCCGGCGTAGAATCAATATCAATCAGACCACGGTGATTCTGCACTGCACCATAGACCATTGCCAAACCAAGTCCTGTGCCTTCACCCACAGCTTTGGTTGTAAAGAAGGGTTCAAATACCCGTTCCATATCCTTTTTCCTGATACCGCAGCCGTTATCCTCTGAGAAAATCCGACACCAACTGCTATCAGCCGTTAATTCAACATTACTCGACAGTACATGTTCAGGCGGTTGCCTGCGATCCAGACCAACCCTGATTTCACCATGCTCGAGATCACGGATTGCATGACGCGCATTGGCCACAAGATTAAGTAACACCTGCTGCAACTGCGTGGCATCAGCTTTTACATTACAATCACATCCTCTTCCAATATCCAGCTTGAAATGAACATTTTCCGGCACGCTACCTGCCGCCAACTTGTGCGCTTCCTTGATATAGCTTTTCAGGCTCAACACATGCATATCCGGCCTGTCTTTGCGGGCGAAGGTCAGCATCTGCTGAATCATATTGGCACCATGATGGGTTGCCCTTTCCATACCTTCAATGCGCTTGACCAGTTTTTCATCATCCTTGTGCTGCATACGAATCAGATAAAAATTACCGACAATACTGGCCAGCATATTATTAAAATCATGTGCCAGGCCACCAACCATGGTGCCCACCGCTTCCATCTTCTGTGTCTGCATCATCTTCTTCTGCATCGCTTCAGCACTACTTAAATCTTCATGCACTGCCACAAAATGGGTAATCCCCCCCTGCTCATCAAAAATCGGTGCCACCGACAGGTGAACAGGAAAGATCGTGCCATCTTTCTTACGATCAAGGATACGTCCACTCCAGGGTTCTCCCGCCATAATCGTCTGCCAGAACTGCTCGTAAAAGCCTTTGGATTGCTGTTTGCTGTTCAGGATTGCCGGCGAGTTACCAATCGCATAATCACGATCAAAACCGGTATTGCTTGTAAAGGCAGGATTGACATAAACAATGACGCCTTCCACATTAGTAATGATAATACTTTCATTGACTGATCCGACCGCACTCTCAAGCAATCGCATCTGCTTTTCACGCTCCAGACGATCGGAAATATCCAGCGCCATACCAGCCGTACCAACCACGCGACCATCCGAACCAAACACCGGTGACTTGAAGGTCTCGACGCAGCCTGGCCCATTTCCATCTTTGCCCTCAACAAGCTCCTGCACCTGTTTCGGCGTGGCCGAATCCATCACCTCACGATCATTCTGTATATAGCCTGTCGCCAACGGCTCAGGCCAGAGATCCAGATCACTCTTGCCCACCAAAGCCTCAGCACTTTCGGCTCCGCACGCTTCAGCGAACAGATCATTGACCACGATATAACGGCTCTCCTCATCCTTCAGCCAGGCCATAAATGGCAGATTGTTCAAAATGGCGCGCATGGCTGCACGTTCACGTTCAATCTGCTCTAAAGCACGCTTGCGCTCGGTGATATCACGCACAATCGAGACTACGGCAGGTTTGCCTGACCACTGAATCGGCGCACTGGCAATTTCCATAGGGAAGGGTTCGGATCGGGATCGACTAACACCCATCATTTCTGCCCGCTCAGAAGGTTTATTGTTTCGAATTACCCGCCGCGCTATTCTGGCTGCAAAGTTTCGCTGTGCAGGCAAGAAAGCCAGCATGGCATTTTCACCCAGTGTCTCCTCAAACGACGCATACCCAAACAGCTGCTGTGCCTGTTTATTGCTAAACACTATCTTTTCATCCTGCTGCACTACGATGGCATCAAATTCGGCATCCAGAATCAGACGCATACGCTGTGCTGCCTGCTCAATTTCATTCTGCTGTCGGGCATTGACCAGTGCCGCCGCAACGATGCCTGCTAACCCTTGCAACATCTCCAGATCCTGATCATCAAAATCATGACCATCGAGGCGATCATGCATTTCGAAACAGCCTAGTATATTCCCTTTAGCATCCAAAATAGGCACATCGATCAGTTTCATAAAAACGAGCGACTGCTGAATCTCAGGAATCACGTGTTCATCATTCATCGCGTCAGCGGAGATGTAGGGCGCTCTGGTTTCCAGCACAAAACCGGGTACGCCGTAGCCGGCAGGAAAGTCCAGAGCGATGGGTATTGATCCTTCTGCCCTCAGATACTCACGGAAACAGATCTTTTCATTACGATAAAAGCCAACCGCCCCGGATTCGCACTCCACCAGCCTACGTGCCAATTTTGCCAGGCTGCGGCCGATTTCTATCTCATCGAGCTGTTCATTGATCACACGCCCGGCTTCGGCCAGCACCGAGAGCTGTTGCTCGCGCCGCTTGAGTTGTATCTCACCCTGCTTCCGTGCAGAGATATCCTGAAACACACCCAGCATGCGCAGCGGCTGGCCATCCTGATCGAACTCGACCCCGCCCTGTGCATGGCAAATCTTCTCTTTACCATCCACCGTTTGCAGACGGCAATCAAGGCTGTAAAACTGTTCATCGTTCAATGCTGCTTCCACAGCAGCAGCAAGCATCGGCCGGTCATCCGGATGCAGATGCTCCAGAAACAGCTCGTAGCTCGGTTTTACCTGTCCGGGTTCATAGCCATGTATCCGATAGGTTTCATCCGACCAGATCAAATCACCGGATTGCGGATTCCAATCCCATGTGCCGGTTTGCGAAATCGCCTGTGAAGCCAGCAAACGGCTCTCACTATCTTGCAATGCTTTCTCTGCCTGTTTTCTTTCACTAATATCGCGCAGAGTCAGCAAGTTGGCAGGCTGATTCTGCCAGGTAATCAGGCGGCCACTCAGCTCCACCCATAGCGTATCGCCATTTTTGCGAATAATACGTGTTTCATACACTTCTTGCTGAACAGCACCATCCATGCGCTGTTTGAAATAGAGCTGCATGCGCGCCTTCTCATCCGGGTGGACAACATCAAGGAAAGCTTGGCCGGAGAGCTCTTCCACCGTACCGCCCCAAGCCTTTGCACTAGCATCGTTGGCAAAAATCATCGAGCCGTCAGCATCAAGAATCACGATGCCATCGAAACTCTGCTCAACCAGTGAGCGATACATCTCCTCCGACTCAAATACGCGCTGTTCTACCTTGCGACTTTCGGTGATATCCAGCCAGGATCCGATCAACTCATCCGGCCTGTTATCAACACCTTTTCTCAGACGCAGATGATCACGAATCCAACGGTACTCGCCTGTTTTACCAGCAAAACGATAGACATGCTCAATCTCCCCCGTCTCACACAGCCGCAGCATATTCTGTTCCACTTTGTAGCGATCATCCGGATGCAAATGATCAAACCACCAGCCGGATTGCAGACATTCCTGCTGCTCAAAACCTAGCAGTGCCGTGATGGAGGAGCTGACGTAGGTGCCTACAAACTGTTCACCAACCCATTCGCATCGATACAGGACAGCGCTAGAAGCATCGACAATGCGTTCCAATTCCGATTTTTCGGCTAACAGTTTACTGCTTTCATCCAACCGTTCTTCGGTTTTGGCATGCAGTTGTTTGAAATGGCGAATCGTATCCCCTTCAAGGCCACGAATCACATCAAACTGGGTAATAACGCCCTTCGGATGCGCTGCTTCATCCACAATCACCAGCCGCCTGAAACTGTTTTCACGCATCAAAATAGAGGCATCAAGCAGCGAATCGTCAGCAGCCATGGTGATCAATGGCGTAGTCATAACATCAGCCAAACATAAATCATCCATATCCCGGCCAGCAGCCACCAGACGGGCGGCATCGCGCTCGGTAAATATGCCAATAGCCTTACCCTCTTCAGCGATTACCACGCAGGAGATATGCAGATCACTCAGCGTCGCCATGGCTTCATGCAGTCTATCCTCTGCCTGCATGGTTTTCACATTGCGACTCATCACACTACTGATCGGCTTAACACGCAGAAAATCATCAAATTCAGTCGCTTTAAGAATATCGGTAAAAGTCAGCAACCCTTCAAGTCTGCCATTCGGTTTCACCACCACCAGATGACGTACATGATGTTCCAGCAGAAAATCAAACGCTGCATAGATACTTTGGTTGGTAGCAATAGAAATCACCGGTTGAGAAAGAAAATCACTGATCGCGGTATGTTCCGCATCAATTCTAAGATGGCCGACACGCACAAGATCAGCTTCCGTCAAGATACCAACAGGTTTACCGTCCGTGACCGCCACCAGACAGGAGATACGTTTTTCCGTCATCAACACCGCTGCCGCAGCCAGCGTCGTCTCCGGCACTACCGTTAACACCTGTCGCGTTAAAATATCAGCAATCGTTAAATTCATTCCACCCCTCTTTGGTAGACCACATCAACAGAATATAGGCATAGACAAGCAAGACCGCTACCATTATTTCTATCGGGGCCAGGTCTATTTTTTATAGTTTTATTGATGCATCTGGTGAAATGGAATAACATATATTCATGGTCAGACCTTTGAGAATCGAATATGAGGGCGCACTTTATCATGTGACCTCAAGAGGCAATCACAAAAGCGATATTTTTGCTGATGATGAAGATCGTCATATTTTTCTTCGTATTTTAAGCAATACTATCATCGACAAGGGCTGGATCTGTTACGGCTACTGCCTGATGAGCAATCACTATCACCTGATCATTGAAACACCGCATGCAAATCTAAGTAAGGGAATGCGCCAACTTAACGGTATTTACACCCAAACAAGCAATCGAAGGCATGATCGAATTGGACACCTGTTTCAAGGAAGATATAAGGCAATTCTTGTCGATGCTGATGCTTATCTGCTGGAGCTATCACGTTATGTGGCATTGAACCCTGTACGAGCTGGCATGGTCAGCGAAGCGTCCCAATGGCTGTGGAGTAGTTACAGGGCGATGGCGGGGTTAGATCAAACGCCTTCCCTGTTAACTAGCGAGCCAGTTTTAAGTTATTTCTCTGAGCAAAACACAACTCCTCAGCAGCAGTATGCCAAGTTTGTAGCTGAAGGCGAGAGTAAAAAAAGTGTCTGGTCTGAGTTACGGCAACAAATATTCCTTGGCCGTGAGGCCTTCGTATTGGATGCGCATCACAAAACATCAGGATCAAGTTATGACAGCAATATTCCAAAAATTCAGCAATTGCCTCCCGCCAAATCGCTTTCAGAAATAGCGGAGCTACATGAAGAACGGGATGACGCTATCGTGGCAGCATATCAAACAGGAGCTTACAGCTATAGCCAGATCGGGCGTTATTTTAATATTCACTTTACGACAGTGGGAAGAATTGTACGGAAACAGAGGGTGAATTCACCGAGGAAAACGCATCAATGATAGACCTGGCCCCAAGCGTGTAGACCCCGCGTGCTTCAGAACAATCGGTATTGACCGAGAATAACTATGCAGACTAACCATAAAACAAAAGAAGTCTTTAGGATTCTAATGCTTCTTGTTTGGCTTCGATCTCTTCCCAGCGTTCATATGATTGCTCAAGTGTCGATTCAATCTCACTTAAACGCATCTGGTCGGCTTTAAAGGCTTCAGGGTTGGCGGTGAAATAATCGGAGTCACAGAAACGGACTTCGATCTCGGCCTTCTCCGTTTCCATCTCTTCAATTTTAAGCGGCAGTGAATCCAGTTCAGATTGTTCTTTGTAACTGAGTTTCACCTTTTTCTTTTCAACCTTAGGCGCTGCTACGGCAACCACCTTTTTAGGTTTTTCAGCCTGACGTTCGATCTCTTTCTCTTCCAGGCGACGTGTCTTCCAGGCCAGGTAATCGGAGTATCCGCCTTCAATCGGGATGATCTGACCATCACCTTCAAAGGCCAGTACGCGCGATGCCACACGATCCATAAACGCGCGATCATGGGAGACCACAATCACTGTGCCGTCATATTTGGCCAGCGCCTGCTCCAACACAGTTAAAGTACCAATATCCAGATCATTGGTTGGTTCGTCCAACACCAGCAGATTAGCCGGTTCCAGTAGCAGTTTCGCCAGCATCAAGCGACCGCGCTCACCACCGGAGAGTGCTTTCACCTGTGTATTCAAACGTTCTTTATCAAACAGGAAGTCCTGCATATAGGAGATAATATGACGCGGTTCTTTACCGCCGATATGCACATGGTCACCACCCTGCGGCAGCAACACATCTTTCAATTTTAATTTATCATCCAGTTCCCGCATCTGGGTTAGAAATGCTGGCGCCAGACGCACGCCATGACGTACCAGACCACTGTCAGCAGCCAGATCACCCAGCATCATCTTGAGCAGCGTTGTTTTTCCAATACCATTGGCACCAACAAAACCGACACGATCACCGGACATGATTTTATGGCTAAACTTCTTACAAATCACCGTATCGCCAAAGCTTTGCGATAGATCTACCGTTTCGATGAGCATTTTTCCGACTTTGACACCGGATGAGACACGTAGTTCCACATCATCACTGCGCAGACGGCGAGCGGCACGCTGCTTGCGCAGGTCTTCAAGCCCTCGCACACGTCCTTCATTACGCGTACGACGCGCAGGTATGCCCTGTCTGATCCAACGCTCTTCGTTGGCCAGCACAGTGTCGAATTTACGATGTTGTGACTCTTCAATAGCCAGCAGCTCTGCCTTTTTATCGAGATATCCAGCATAGGAGTATGGAAAATGGGTCAGATGGCCACGATCAAGTTCAACAATCTCTTCAGCTACGGCATCAAGGAAATATCTGTCATGCGTAATAAAGATAACTGAACCCGGGAATGCCGCGACAAAATCCTCCAGCCATTCAATCGATTCAATATCGAGATGGTTGGTTGGCTCATCAAGCAAGAGCACATCAGGTTCGGAAACCACAGCACGTGCAACGGAGACGCGTCGTAACCAGCCACCGGAGAGTTCACCTACATCGCGATCCGAATCAAGATGCAATTTGGTAATAGCCGTTTCAATGCGATTATGAAATTGCCAGGCATTGCTGCGGTCCAGTTCGTCTTGCAATTCATTAATTTTCTTCAGTAATTTGTCCGAGCTATCGGTTTCTAAAGCGTGCAAGGCATTGTGATAATCTTCCAGCGTATTGGCCACACTACCCAATCCTTCTGCAACCACATGAAATACTGACTGCCCCGCATCAAAGTGCGGTGCTTGCGGCAGATAGGCAACCTTAATACCGGTGCGCAGTGTTACCTGACCGGCATCACACTCCACTTCACCCGACATAATCTTCAGCAGGGTAGATTTACCTTCCCCGTTTCGGCCAATCAGACCAATGCGCACACCACGCCCCACACTCAGGCTGACACCATCCAGGAGCACCTGTGGTCCAAAGGCTTTATCAATGTGGTTTAAGGTCATTACTGGCATGCGCGCATCATAACCTGTGTGGAACAAAAAAACGCCCTGCATAATGCAGGGCGTTCTCTATTGTGTGCTTTACGATGTTTTATTTATCGCAACGGCGACCATCAGGACCACCACGGCGTCCGTCAGGACCACCCCAACGGCCTTTCTCTTTGCCACCCTTGCGAGAGTTCTGTTGCAGCGTTGAGGATTTTTCACGCTGTTCAGGTGTCAGAATGGCATAGACCTGGGCACGTGCATCACTGCGATGGATCACCATCTGCTTCACCAGTTCCGCTTTTTCATCGGCCAGCTTGGCAACCTGTGCACTATAATCTTTGGCACCCGGATTGAGTTGATGCATGGCATCCCGGTTTTGACGCATAGCCTCATGAATACTTTTGCCGGATTCACGGCTGTCACTGCGAATCTGCTTGACCTGTTGCTGTTGTTGATCGCTCAGATTCAACTGTTGAGCCATACGCTGCCCATTTCTATCTCCACTTCGATCGCCACCCTGTGGGCCGCCGCCCGGACAAGCATTTGCCATGTTTGCAGATGCCATCACCAGCATCGCTGCCATGGCAAATACCATGGCTCCTCTACTACCCATCTTGGCTTTATTCATTTCGTTCATAACTCACTCCTTTGTTTGCAGTTGTATCTCTATTCATCCACCAACCTGCAGCCTTCTGAATACATGGCGAATACTCCACCCATTTACGCAACGATGATCATGATCATCGCAAATATTGTGCAATGAAATGTAAAGATCGTGTAAAACAGACTTCCCGCCCACTGTTTTTCTGGCATCATGGCGTTATGCCAAATAACGCAAGAGAGATTTTAGTAGCATGACCATATTGCTGGTTGATGATGACCGTGAACTGTGCGAGCTAATGAGCCGATTTCTTAGCTCTGAAGGGTTCGATGTGGCTTGCGAACATGATGGTTCTGCCGGCCTGAACAGACTGCTGGCGGATAGCTTTGAACTGGCTGTCGTGGATATCATGATGCCAAAAAAATCAGGCATGGATCTGTTGCGTGAACTGCGTCAAAGCTCGAATATTCCGGTCATCATGTTAACGGCCCGTGGAGAAGATATGGATCGTATCCTGGGTCTTGAGCTGGGCGCAGATGACTATATTCCTAAACCGTGTAACCCCAGAGAGCTAGCCGCTCGTATCAGAGCTGTACTGCGGCGTAGTGGTGGCCCACAACAGGAAAACCGTGATAACAACAACGTCCAACGCCTGTTTGGAGGTCTTGAGTGGCAGCCTGAATCACGCCTGATTCTTGAACATGGTGAGATCATCGAACTGACCGCTACAGAATACAATATTCTTACCGAGCTGATGCAACATGCAGGAGCAGTAGTCAGCAAACAGCAATTAAGCGAAAATGCGCTGGCCAAACGACTTGGTCCGTTCGACCGCTCACTCGATGTTCATATCGGACATCTGCGGAAAAAACTATCCCCTACCATGAACCAGGAACCGCGCATTAAAACTGTGCGCGGTGTCGGCTGGTTATTTATTCCTGAATGATGCCCATGTGTAACTGGTACTGACCGCTCATGCGACTGTTCTGGAAAGTCTTTCTGCTGCTGTTGAGCACCCTGCTCGTTACTGCAGCTATCTCCAATTGGCTGGGAGAAAAATGGCGCAGTGAAAATCAGCTGATTGAATCACGTCTAATGCAGATGAATGATATGGGTGAAACAGCAATCAGCCTCTATGAAGAGGAGGGAGCTGCCAATTACCAGCGCTGGTTACGCCACAATATGCGCAACCGCCACGGCTTTGGAGCCCTGATCGGTGCCAATGGCTTACCCGTACGTGGTTTTGCTCGCTCAGGCCATCGCCCACCGCGCCCCTTGCCCCAACATTTGACGGCGCTGATCGATCAGGCTCAAAGCACACAACATCAGGTCACCCTGATTGAACCGCCGAGACTCGCACTTGCCCTGCCACTGCAAGGTAAAAACGGTAACTATATCTGGATTGCTACTACCCAGCTTACACCTGATGAGATGCGACAAACCGGTAGCAATATGAAACTGATGCAGTTGCTCATTGCACTCTTCACCATCACCGCGGTAAGCATGTTGCTTACCCGCATGCTGACCAGACCAATTCGCAGTCTGCAGACCACCAGCGAGCTATTAGGTCACGGGCAACTCGATGCTCGGGTGGAAACATCGGTTAGCGAACGCAACGATGAATTGGGAGATCTGGCGCGCACCATCAATCAAATGGCAGATCGCCTCGATGCCCTGATCAACAGTCATAAACAGCTATTACGCGACATTTCGCATGAACTGCGCTCACCACTTGCACGCTTACAAGTAGCTCTGGAGCTGGCCCGCAATGAAAGCAAGGGCAGCGCCGATACAGAGCTTGACCGCATTGGTCTGGAAGCAGAGAGAATCAATCAGTTAATCGGAGAGGTGTTGACGCTGGCCCGATTTGAACAAGGGGGTGTCAATCTTGATATGGAAGCATTGCAACTCGATGAGCTGCTTGATGAGATCATCGCAGACGCCTGCTTTGAAGCCCTAACTGTTGGCAAAGAGATCAACTGGGACAAAGGCCAACCATGTTCGATTCAAGCTGATTATCTATGGATTGCCCGCGCCTTTGATAATGTTATCCGCAATGCAATTCGCTATACAGAAAGCAGTGTTGATATTGCCATGCACGTCACCAGCCAATCTGCCACCATCATGATACGGGATCATGGTCCGGGCGTACCTGAAACAGCGCTGCCGCAACTATTCGAACCCTTTTTCCGCGTCTCCGATGCCAGAGAGCGCTATAAGCAAACAAACAGCAGCGGCTACGGGCTGGGCCTGGCTATCGCCAGCCGGGCGATAGCCCTGCAAGGCGGTACTATTCATGCAAAAAACCATCCTGAAGGTGGCCTGAAAATCGAGATAAGACTGCCTTTTTCTTGCTAAAAAAAGAGGGGGCATTCGCCCCCTCTCGGTAAAACTATTGTACGTTTATCAGACTTAGAAGTGCATCGTTAGCGTACCGACTGCACCCCATATCTTAACTTTTTGGTTTACATCTACAGTCACATTGCTCCAATACTGCATCCATTCGCCACCCACAGAAAGCTGATCGTTAATGGTGAAATCACCACCAACGCCATAGCTGAAGCCCGTTTTCGTGTTCGATCCGCTCGTACCGAGAGCAGGTGGCATTATTACTTTATGCTTTGCCGTCGTAGCACCTAGCATGGCATAAGCACGAAAATCCTGAGATACAGGGTACTGCAACTTAGCCAAATAAGAAAAGAAATAATCAGCTTTCTGATCTATTGTACCAGCTACTGAACCAGCAAAAATGGCACCTGCGGGATACGATTGGTCACCCTTGCTAGTTGTACCAACACGCAACTCTGCGCCGATATAGTCATTGGCATCGACACCAAATTTGGCATAACCGCCGAATACGGTGTTCTTTTGGTTAA